>JABWAN010000730.1 GCA_013361015.1 Candidatus Zhuqueibacterota bacterium
TGGACGCAATGCAGGATGCTACGCAACGTATTCTTTGTAGATGGAAAAAAAGCTCGTTGGCACAAGGCCGTTTCAGTTCGCGCCGAGCGTTGCTAAAAAGCTTTTTCTTCATGATGGCGCTATTGTGTGGAGTCGAGCAGACACTTTTTTCATCCGCGCTGGCAGGCAATCTGGAAGTTAGTTGGGCAGCGAACACGGAAGCCGATCTTGCGGGCTACAAAGTTTATTATGGTCAGGAATCGGGAAAGTATCTCGCTCACATCGATGTCAAGCTTGCGCTGAAATACGCCTTCAACAATCTCACGGAGGGGCAGACCTATTATTTCGCGGTGACGGCATACGACACTGCCGGTAATGAAAGCGGGTACTCGGTGGAGGTGTCGGCGCAAGTGCCCGTGACCGACAAAACGCCGCCCACGCTCACCAGCGCAAAGGCGCTCACGCAAAACAAAGTGGAAGTGCAATTCAGCGAACCGATCACGAAAGCTTCGGCCGAGCAAATTGCAAACTATGCGATCGTTCCCGCCATCGCCATCAATAGTGCGGCGCTGCAAGCCGATACGCGCACAGTGATATTGACGACGGCGCCTCATGTTGACGGCCAGACCTATACACTCATTGCTAAAGATATTTCCGACCGCGCGACGCCGGCGAATGCGCTGGCCACACCGGATACTTTGAAGTATGAATTTCATGTGCCGGATACCAAAGCTCCCGTGCTCATCAGTGCGCGTGCACTCGATCAAAACAAAGTGGAGGTGCAATTCAGCGAGGCGATTACGAAGAGTTCCGCCGAACAGGTTGCCAACTATAATCTCGCACCTCTCCTCGCCATAAACTCTGCAACGCTGCAAAGTGATACACGCACGGTAATTCTCGCTACTTCTTCGCACGCGGATAGCACAACTTATACGCTCAGTGTGCAGAACATTCAAGATCGCGCGACGCCGCCAAACACGATTGCCACGCCTGCGACGAAGAGTTATCCGTTTTTGATTCCGGACACGACTGCGCCCAAACTCGTCAACGCGCACGCGCTCTCACAAAACAAAGTCGAAGTGCAATTCAGCGAGCCGATCACGAAAGCTTCGGCAGAGATGCCTGCGAATTACACCATTTCGCCGCAAATTCCGATTGGCAGTGCCGTGCTGCAAGCGGATACGCGTACGGTAATTTTGACCACTTCTCCGCATGTAGATGGCACAACTTACACTTTGAGCGTGCAGAACATGCAAGACCGTGCGACGCCGCCGAACACGATGGTTTCACTCGCAACATTGAGCTACAAATTTCAGATCATGGATACAACGCCGCCCATGCTTGTCAGTGCGCGTGCGCTCGATCAGAACAGCGTGGCAGCGCAATTCAGCGAACGCGTCAGCCAAGCTTCGGCCGAGAACATAGCGAATTACAACATCACGCCGCCGATCTCCATTAACGCGGCAGTGCTGCAAGGGGATGGGCGCACCGTGCGTTTGAGCACTTCGGCACATTTGGATGGCGTCAACTACACGTTGAACGTGCAAAGTATTTTGGATCTCGCGACGCCGCCTAACGTCATTGCTACGCCCGCGGCCGCAAGCTATTTGTTCGCGCTAGCGGATACACGACCGCCCATGGTTACCGAGGTGCGCGCTCTCGATCACACCCAAGTCGAAGTCCGCTTCGATGAAAGCCTCACGCGCAGCAGTGCGGAGAATCTGGCGAATTTCACTATCGATCAAGGCATCAACGTCGTCAGTGTTGCGCTACACAGCGACGAGCGCGGCGTGTTGTTGAACACCAGCCCGCACACCGACGGCGTTACCTATCAATTGACGGTGCGCAAGATTGCCGATCGCGCGACTCCGCCGAATGTGATGCCGGCCTCGACGATTCATCCCTATACGTTTCTGGCGAAAGACATTCAGCCTCCGCGCGTTGTTTCCGCGGCGCTCACAAATTTGACGACGCTCGTGCTCACTTTCGACGAGAAGGTCACGCGTGCTTCGGCTGAAAACGCCGGCAATTATCGCATCAATGACAACGAATATGTGCTCTCCGCGCATTTGGATGCGTTCGAGCAAGAAGTGACATTGACCACCACCGAGCACGTTTACAACCGAACCTATTTGTTGCGTCTCAGCGGCATTGTGGATGCGTCCACGAATGCAAATGCGATGACAGACACCTTGCGAATACCGTACAGCTTGCAAGGCTCCGGCGATAAACAAAACGGTAATCTCACGATTTCCTCTTGGACGCCGGAGTATTATCTCATGGACACGCTGCGCGTTGGACAGAAACATTACATGGACCTCGCCAATACGGTCACGCACGTGCCCGCCCGGCTGCGCAACAAGCTCATGTTCCGCACTGCGAATCGCGACCGGCAAATGAAGTCCGAAAATTTTTTTGAATTCAACCTCAATCACCTTGCGGACGTGTACGTGATCTATGACAGCCGGGCTGAAGAAGTGCCGCAATGGTTGCGCGACAATTTTCTCGACAACAATCAGAAGATCACCGTGGCAACGAACGGTGGAAGCAGCGTGCCGATGAAAGTTTGGAAAGGCCGATTCTCTCCGGGGCGCGTGCAACTCGGCGGCAATATGGCCAACGGTGTGAAAACCAATACGCCGCTCAACATGTACTTCGTGCTCATCGAAGATTTGGAGCTGCGCGCGAAGGACGAAAGTGAGCAGCCCAAACTTTTCGAATTGGCCAACAATTACCCGAACCCTCTCAATTTGAACGCGGGCGCACAGCAAACGGTGATCGAATGCCGCTTGCGCCAAGAGAGCCGCGTGATTGTAAAAGTGTATAATATGCTCGGCCAGGCCGTGCGCACGTTGCATGACGGCGTTTTATCCGCGGGCACTCATCCTTTAATTTGGAACGGCCGCGATGAAAACTCCGAACCGGTGCCCAGCGGCAAATATCTCTATTCGCTCGAGATTTTAGAAGAGATCAAGCAGGGCGATTTCACCTTAACGGCTTCGCTGAATCGACAGACGCGGGTGATGACCGTTTTGCGGTAAGGGAAGGTTGGCGCGCAGTATAGGTGGATTCAAATAAAAAAGGGCGAAGCCGTCAGGCCTCGCCCTTTTTGTTCTGGGAGGAGATTGCTCAATTCACAATTTCGCGGAACGACCACACTTGTTCTTTGATTTTTTTCAAATCACCGGTGATGACGATCGTCATTTGTTCGTCTTTCAAATAAGTTTGCGCGAGGCGTTGCACTTCCGCAGGGGTGACGGCTTGAATCGTTTTCACGTAGTCGGTTAAATAACTATCGTCCAGGCCGTGCAGATCGAGAAACGCAAGCTGATTGATGATGCCGTTGCGCGAAGAGTTCTGCAATACGAATGTTCCGGCCATGTAGTTCTTCACGCCATCCAACTCTTCTTCCGAAGGTGCTTCATTCTGCAAACGATCGATCTCATGAAAGATTTCATTCAGCGCCGGGCCTGTCACTTCCGTGGTCACATCCGCCACTTGCAGCCAATATGCATCGCGATAGCGCGAGGACACCGAGCTGAAGGGCGAATAGGTGTAGCCTTTGTTCTCACGAATATTTGCAGTGACGCGTGAAGAGAAAAATCCGCCCAGCAAAGTATTGGTCAGCAGCAGTGCGCGATAGTCTTTGTCTTTCGGATTGATCACCGGCAAGCCGAGATAGATGGTGGATTGTGCCGCGCCCGGCAGATCGATCAAATGCAGCACGCGTTTTGAAACCGGATTTGGAATGTTGGTTGACGCGGGGGAACCTGCCTCCCAATC
>JABWAN010000731.1 GCA_013361015.1 Candidatus Zhuqueibacterota bacterium
CTGCTGCAGCAACATGGCAAGCTGGCCGAGCAAACCCGGCGCGATTAAAATAGGATAGCTGCGCGCGCCGAGTTGCACGTTAAGAGTTTGCATAATTTCTATTCTCCGCTTTGGGAAATGAGGGTGGGCAAAGTGCGGGTGAGATATTTTGCACAAATGGCAAATGCCGATTAACGCTGGGAAATGAGCAATTGCCCATTCCCATGCTATCCCAAAACCTTTTTTGATTGTCATCCCTCGTTGTCCGGTTCAAAGCGGGGCTCCTTAGAGTGACAAGATCCGGTTTGGGGACAAAATTCTATGGCACCACAAACCTTGCTTCGCGTTCCGTGACATTGCCGCATTGATCTTCCGCGCGCGCGGTGAGCACGTGCGTGCCCGGAGTCAGATCGGCTTTCGGTTGATAGAGCACAAGCTCCCGCTCCGGATCATACTCCGCAATCAAGAGCTTGCCGTCGAGGCGCAATTGAATATCGCGCTGCGATTCGAAACCTGAAATATGATCCACGACGTGACAACGGATTGGGGGGCGGCGCGTCTTCGTGCGCACGTTCGGACTGGGCGACTGTATCACCAACACCGGCGGCTCTTCGTCTTTCATGATCGCGAAATCTTCCAAGCTCGATACTGAAGCCGTTAACGTGCGTGTAAAGGGATTGTGCTTGGCCGCTTTGAAATTCCAGCGCTCGCCGTCGCGCGCGCAGAGGCCGAGTTTGGAAGGATCACTCACGGAATCCGGATAGTTGATTTCGAGTACGGCGCTTTCGCGAAACGGCACGTCTTGCGGCTCGACATGATAAACCGGGCCGATCACCAACGGATGATGTACGCGTTGCGCTTTGATTTCAACGCGGCCATACAACGGCCAATAGAGCGCCGAAGGTTCGAAACGTATTTGCATGCCGCCCGCGGCAGCGCGCAACGTTCCGCCGCGTTCCGGCGTAAGGACGAGATTGCCGAACTTCTCTTCCCATTGCGATTGCGCACCCGAGAAACTTTTTGCGGTAACGACCAGCACAACGGAGTCTGCACCAATCGCGGCCAATGGCACCGCGGCGATATAACGATTCGGCTCTTGTGCAATAACATTTGCGGCCACTTCACGCTCCTCCACACGGAAATTCACACGCGGCGGTTCGAGCAATGGCAAGCTCGCGGCGATTTCCAAACGCAGATGATGCGTATAGAAATCTTTTTGCACTTCCACATGAAAGGGTTGCGAAGGAACGGCGCCGTCATGCACGAGCGCAAAAGCAGGTATGGAAAAAATGCCATGCTGATCTCGCGCCGCAATGCGAAACAGCTTCGCGCCATTGCCATAGACAATAACTTTTTCGTTGCGCAGGGAAGCAAATACGGGCTGCGGATAGAGCGCGCTATCTTGCGGCAGGGGCGTGAGCGCTTGCGCATCCAAAAGCGTGGCTTCATGCGCGGCAAGCTCGGCCTGTGCGGTGCGCCACGCCGGCCTGCGCGTGCCGAACCAGCGCTGTGCCGTGGTTTCCGCGGTGACGTGCTTCAGTTCATGCGCACGGGGCAGGCTGAGATTGAACAGCACGCGCGTCGCTTGCGGCTCAAGAGAAGTGACTTGCAATTCGAACGCCGGGCCGGCGAGCAATTGCCCTTCCACGGTGGTGCGATTGCCGTCAAAATCTTCCGTGACGATCATGAAATCGTGCAAGCCCCATGACAAGCCTCGACCAGCCTCACGCTCGTCGCTCTTCGTTTGCTCGTTTTCCGTGCCGGCAATGAGTATTGCGCCTTCCGCAGAATTGAGATGCGAATAAATCTCCAGCGTGTTGCCGGCCTCGCGATAGAGTTTGTGGAATCTGCCCCAATCGTGGCGCATCAAATAATAGTCCTGCACCAAATCGATCAAACGATTTTCGGAATAAGAGAAGCGGTCGAATTGCGATTGAAACTGCAAGCTGCCGTCGAGGAAGAGTTGATAGCGATACACGGCAAATTGATTGTTGACGCCAGTGGTGCGATCGAACGCCTCCACTGCGAACCCGATTTTGCCGCTCACGCGAATCGGCTTCGGAATGATCAAACGGCCATTGAGGAGCACGGGGTTGTACGAACGCGGCACGAAATCGCCGTCCACCATTGCATCCGCAGCCAAAGGCGAGACGGCAATTTCCTTGATCGAGGGCGCAGCTTTATCACTAAGCGCGAAGTTTTTGTGCAACGGGTTGATCGGACGGTTTTGCGCATCGCGCATTTCAAAGTGCAAATGCGGAACGCCGATGCCGCTTTGTCCCGAATAGCCGACGATCGCGCCCTGCTGCACCGGCAATTCGCCGGCGCTCAAATACTTCTCGATGCGGTATGCACCCTGGCGCTCCTGTTCGCGTTCGACGATTTCCTGCAAGCGCTCATTGAAGCGCTCTAAATGCGCATACACCACGGTCTCGCCGGTATCCAAACGCAAATACAAAGCGCGGCCATACCCGAAGGGCGAAACACTGATGCGCTCCACATAACCGTCGCGCGTGGCGAAGACTTTATAGCCCGTGCGGTTCCACGTTTTGATGTCGATCGCAGCGTGAAACCGCCGCGGCCGCGATTCGCCAAAGGACGAAGTCATAAAACGGCTTGCATCCGTGGGCCAGAGATATTCTTGCGCGACAGCAGTACCTGCAATGAAAGCGCCGGCAAACACGCAGAGACACCAAGCATTCGCAGAAATTTTTCGGGGTGAGTAGCTGCGGCTTCGTCTTTCTGCGTGGCCACTTTTGTCTTTTTTAGAGAACATAAATTGGGATAAGCTGAATATCGAAACCAAACTTTTCATGCTGCGTGATACCTTCCTAAAATTTTGCTGAGTTCCAAAGGCTCGTCCGTGATAATGCCGTCCACGCCTAAATCGATCATCTCGCGCATGCGTGGCGGTGTGTCCGCGCCCCACACCATTACAAAAAGCCCCAGGGCCTTGATTTGGTCAAAAATCTTCCGCGTCATCACGCGGGTGTGCAAATGAATCGCACGCACGTTGGTGAATTTGTGCAACAGGCGCTTGGGGCTTTGGCGCGAGAGATTTGCTGTAAGCAACAAGCCGGTCGGAATGTGCGCATCGAGCCGTTCAAAGCGGCGCAACACGATCGGGTTAAAAGAAGAAATGATGCAGCGCCGGGCCGCGTGATAACGATGCAAAAGTTCGATAAGCTCCTGAAGATTGCGCTCCGGCAAAGTCGGCAGGGCTTTGATTTCGACATTGAGCAGGCACCGGCCGTGCGTTTGTTTCAACACCTCGGCCAGCGTCGGCACGGGCTCGTCGCGAAATTGCTCGCCGAAATAACGGCCGGCATCCAAGCGCCGGATTTTTTCGATCGGAGCCCTGCGCACATAACCGCGGCCGTTGGTGGTGCGTTTGAGCGTGGCGTCGTGCAGCACGACCCACTCGCCGGTTTTGCAGAGGCGGATATCCAACTCGATACCGTCCGCCCCGTGCGCGAGCGCGCGTTCAAACGCCGCGAGCGTATTCTCCGGCGCATGATTGCGCGCACCGCGATGTGCAAAATTCAGGGGCGCGTCTTTGCGCAACCGCTGCAATAAGGAATCTTTCAAGGTAATAACATGCTTTCAGGTTGATCAGCTTGATCCGCCGAGTTCTATACAACGGATCAAGCAAAGGCAATTATGACGGCGATGGTCTAAATTAAACTAGGAAGGAAAAAATACAATGGGAAAGTTGTTGGAGTTTCAGGGGTCGCAGGAAGCCATAAAGGCAGCAGCGTTTTTTTGCTCAGTTCCGCGAATGG
>JABWAN010000010.1 GCA_013361015.1 Candidatus Zhuqueibacterota bacterium
GCTGTTTTCCATATATGCTGGGCTGCGAGCGCTGGCAAACCGGCTGTGGAAAATGTCCGGAGTTGTCCGTGCATCCCTCGATTGAGGTTGACACCACGGCTTTCCTTTGGCGAACCAAGGCGCGCATCTATCAACATTCGGATATGACGATCGTCACCCCCTCGGAGTGGATGGCGGACATGGCGCGACGCAGCCCTTTGCTCAACCGGTTTGCAATTCATTGCATTCCGCATGGGCTGGACACGAAAATGTTCAAACCGATTTCAAAGAGTTCGGCGCGCCAAACGCTCGGCATACCGCTTGACGTCAAAGTGATTCTGTTCTCGGCGTTCGAAATTTTCCATGATCGAAAAGGCAGCGTTTATCTTTTTGAGGCCCTGCAACGTTTGGTCGAAGAAGGCAGGAAAGATTTTCTTTTGGTCACGGTGGGTAATGACCGCGTGAATCTTGGGGCGAAGTATCGGTTTCCCATTCATAATGTGGGATTGATTAAAGACGAAAAGGTGATGGCGCTCAGCTACAATGCCGCGGATTTGTATGCCGGGCCGTCATTGGCGGAAGCCTTCGGACTGGTGTATATGGAAGCAATGGCGTGCGCCACGCCGGTGATCGCGTTTAACTGCACCGCCGTTCCGGAAGTCGTGCGGCACATGCAATCCGGATATTTGGCGCGGGTCAAGGACGTCGACGATCTGACGCACGGTCTGCGTTTGCTGCTCAATGATGACGTCCTGCGGGAAAAATTCAGCCGACAATGCCGCGAGTTGGTGGAGCGCGAATACACGCTCGAGTTGCAAGCGCGGCGCTATATCGATTTGTATGAGCACGTCATTGCGCGGCGCACCGGCGAGCGCAAAAATCACAATCATTCTTTGGTCGTGGAATAACAATATGTGGATTTTTTGTTGCGGCATGCCGCGCTCCGGCTCAACGTTGCATTTTCAGATGACCGCACAAATCGTCGAAGAAGCGGGATTGGGTCGGCGCGTCGAATGGGTAAAGCCCAAGCTATTCCGTGAGCTGCGCAACCAATACGCCGAGGATGCGAGTTGGAAAGTATTTAAAACGCACTATTGCACCGAGACCATGACCAAAGAGTTTCGCCGCCGGAATGCCGTCGGCCTTTATATCTATCGCGATCTTCGTGACGTGTTTGTCTCGGCCATGCGCAAATACGAGTTGACCTTCGAGCTGATGTGGCAGCGGCCCTTCTTGGATAATTGTCTTGAGTACTATGAAACTTGGACTTCACTGCCAAACGTGATGGTGTCCAAATATGAAGAGATGATGGCGGATTTGCCCGCGGAAGTGGGGCGCATTGCCGCGCACCTCGGCCTCCAATTGGAAGCCGGCCAATGCCACCAAATCGCCGCCGCGTATTCATTGGAGCGGCAAAAAGAGCGAATTGAAGAGGCAACTCATCAAGGCAATCTGCGCCCACGCACCGTGGACGGGCCTCTATACGATCCGCATACGCAATTGTACACCAACCATATTCACTCCGGCGAAATCGGCGGCTGGAAGGAAGTTTTGTCGAGTGAGCAAGTCACGCGTCTTGAAACCAAGGCTGGCCATTGGCTGGTGGCGCAGGGGTACGAGTTGAGCGAGGCTTTCGAAAAGAATACTCTCAATGCAGAATGACTTCATGACAAAAATTGATGACACGCTCGATGCACAAATCCGTTCGCTCACCGGTTTGGTACGCAAAGCCGATGTCGTTGCGGACGATGTTTTCATTATTGGCCACCCGAAATCGGGCCATACGTGGTTTCAGAATCTTGTGGCCGGCGTTATTTATGGCGTGGATCTCGAGTATACTCCCTACGCCGTGGTTTGGGATCTAGTGCCGGAGCATAACTGGCCGTACTTCAAGCGTTACAGCACGCCGATGTTTTTCAAAACGCACGATCTTCCCAAACCCAAATTCCGGCGGGTCGTGTACATGTTGCGTGACGGGCGAGACGTTATGGTCTCCTATTACCATTATCTCAAGGTCACGCGCAAGCAAGAGGGAAAGAAGACGGACTTTTTGAAAATTGTGCAGGGGCAACAAGGAATCTACCCCTACAAAAAATGGCACGAGCACGTCGAGTCCTGGTTGGCAAATCCATATCAAGCGCAAATGCTCGTAATTAAATATGAAAACTTGCTGCACAACAGCGTCGCGGAATTGCAGCGTTTCTGTGCGTTCATGAATGTAAAGCGCGATCCGGCATTTCTAGCAGAAGTCGCGGCGAAAGCTAGTTTCTCCAAAATGCGTGATAAGGAAAAGCGCCATGGTTTGGAAAAGCCCGATTGGCAGCGGAACGATTGGCCCAACTGGCCCAAGGAGAAACATTTTATGCGGCGCGGCGAAATCGGTAGCTATAAGGACGAAATGCCGCCGGACGTGCTCGAAACGTTTTTGCGCGACGCTGGAGAGACCTTGCGGAAGCTCGGGTATTTGTAGCGGCGATACGCTTGCGCTTCATTTTATGCAATGAAACGCGCTTTGAGTTGTTGCCGAGTTATTCGTTGCGGGCTTTTTTTGTGGACAAGATTCAATGCGAGGTTGAGCGCTATGTGGATTTTTTGTTGCGGTATGCAGCGTTCCGGCTCGACGCTGCAATTCCAAATTACGGCGCGGCTTGTAGAAGCGGCCGGGTTGGGAAAAAGAGTAGAGTGGGTCAAAGCGAGCCACTTCGCGACATTGCAGCAGAAATATGCGACGGATGAAAGTTGGAAGGTCATCAAAACCCACGCCTGCTCGGAGCAGATGATAGAGGAGTTTGACCGCCGAAACGCCATGGGCGTTTATTGCTATCGCGATCTGCGCGACGCCTTTGTCTCTGCGATGCGGAAACACGATCTCACTTTTGAGCAAATGTGGAAAGCGGAATTTCTCGAAACGTGCCTGCGGCAATTTCGCAAATGGACGGTTTTGCCGCGCGTATTGCTTTCCAAATACGAAACCATGTTGGTCGACGTTCCCGGGGAAGTGGCGCGCATCGCTGCGCACGTAGGCGTGCATGCCGACGACGAAAAATGCCGGCAAATCGCCGCCGAATATAGTTTGGAGCGGCAAAAGGAGCGTATCGGCGAGGCGAAGAAAAGCGGCAAATTGCAGCGCGCCTATGGCAATGCTTTTTATGATCCGCACACACAATTGCATGCTAATCATATTTACTCCGGCGCCACCGGCGAATGGCGTAGCGCCCTGTCGGCGGAACAAATTGCGAAAATCGACGCCATTGCCGGAGATTGGCTTGTAGCTCACGGTTACGAGGTCGGCTCGAAATAAACACAACGCAACTTCATATGAGAAAAATTGCGCACATTGTTAATCCGGTCGTCGTCGATCAAGCATCGGATCTTTACGTTGCCCAGCCGATAACATTCGAGACGATGAAGACGGCCAAAAAATTTGCCGCGGGCGAAGTTGCCGTGGATTTACTTACCGCCCAATTTCCCGAGGATCGTGCTTTGGTTCCCGACGGTTTTCATTTGACCCCCAATTTGGAGCGCTCCGTTCTCGACTTCGGTGTCTTCCAGAAAAAACGAAAACTTCCTCTGCTGGTGGATATTCTAGATCGTCTTTATGCGGCCACCGATGCGGAGTATTGCATTTATACCAATGTCGATATCGCGGTGCAGCCGCATTTCTATGTTGCAGTAAATGCGTTGATCGAAAAAGGCTATGACGCCTTCGTCATCAATCGCCGCACGGTCGAAGCGGTTTATAGCAGCCCGGCGGAAATTCCCTTAATGTATGCCGAGGTTGGCGAAAAACATCCGGGCTATGATTGTTTCGTTTTCCGGCGTGATGTCTATCCCAACTATCAGCTCGACCGCGTCTGCCTCGGCATTCTCTGGATAGATGACATCCTAATTTGGAATCTCGTTTGTCGCGCACAGAATTTTTCGGTGTTCAGAAAATTGCATTTGACGTTCCACTTGGGCGATAGCCAAACCTGGCTGAAGCAAAAATATTCTGACTATTACGCCCATAATCGCGAGGCGGCGCGCAGAGCGCTGGCCGTTCTTGAACGAACGCATGGCCCATTGCAGGAGATCGACGGTTTTGCGCAAAATGCTTTGGGCGTTGAATACGCGAAGCAGCTCTTGCGCGAGGAAGAGTCGGCCGAAACGCAATTGAAAGTGATGAAGCGACGACTCAAAAAGCGCCAAGAAATGCAGCGTATGAAAAATGGTGAAGGCGCCGGTGAAATGAAGAATGCAGAAGAGCGGCAGTAGGCGAAAGGGCGAAAGGTTGCGCGAAGCGGCCAGAAAGCGATGGCGTAAATTTAACAAAGCGACAGTCAGAACGCTGTTCTACAATCGTCTGGCGCGGCGTGTGATTGGCACCATCACACATTTCACCGAAACCGATGCGGTCGCGCTGACCTTCGATGACGGCCCGCATCCGGAGTATACGCCGCAGTTGCTCGACATTTTGGAGCGACACCAAGCGCGCGTTACGTTTTTCCCAGTCGGCGAATTTGCGCAAAAGTATCCGGAGTTGATTCGGCGCGCAGCCGAGAGCGGACATGCGATCGGAAATCATTCGTGGAATCACGCAGCTTTTCCGTTTGTCACCGGACGCGAGCAGCGTGCACAGATTCGCGCGTGCGCGCAGACCCTTGCGCCCTATGAGCATCGTCCGTACGGGCAACGTCTATTTCGTCCCCCTTACGGATATCAAAACGTGTTCTCGCGTCTCAATGCTCTGTGGCTCGGTTATCAAGTGGTGGCTTGGAGCGTCCATGCGGAAGATTGGTTTGATCGTGATGCCGAGTGGATGACCGAACAACTGCTGCAGAAAATTCAACCCGGCAGCATTGTGCTTTTGCATGATGGCGTTTTCGATGGTCTGCAAGAACGGTTTTTTGATCGCGGGCAAACCATTCAGGCAGTGGCAATGCTCTTAGAACGTCTCGCGGGCCGCTTTCGTTTTCTCACGATTCCGGAGTTGCTCCGCGAGGGACGGCCGCAGCGGGAAAACTGGTACATTCCGCTGGCCAACGACAAAGTGAAAAGAATGCGCATGACATTGAATCGAATGAAAAGGCCGGAGGGTGAAGTGCGAGTTTACGCCAAATAGGCGGCGCAAAAACGCCAGTGCCTTCGACCAGCATGCCATTGAAATTGCCCCGGATCTTTCACAGAGGCAGCGCTAAAGTAGGGCGTTGAAATGGACTCTCCGTTATGATCATCGAATTTCCTGCGCAGCCAAACGAGGTTTTTATGAAACACCAGCAAGCCATTGTCTTGAATCGGGAACGCAAAGTTGAAATCGAGCGGCAACCGATAGCAGCGCCCGGCCCCCATGCGATATTGTGCCGAACCGTGAGAAGTCTGATTAGTACCGGAACCGAGCTGGGAAAAATTCGCGGCGATTTTTATTGGACAAATTTGCCCGGCCTTCTGGGTTATAGTAATGTCGCCGTCGTCGAAGCCGTTGGCTCGGAGGTCAAAGATTTTCACTCGCAACAACGCCTCTACAGCCAGGCGCCGCACGCCGATTTCTTTTTAATCGACTCGCCGGAAGCTTCGCGTTGGGTGCCGTGCGCGCTGCCGGCCGGCATTGATGATGACGCGGCGACATTTATTACGCATTGCGCGGTGGCATGGTATGGCATCCGTAAAGCCCGCTTGCAACCCGGCACGCCGGTCATGGTCATCGGTGATGGACTTGTCGGCTGGCTAGTGGCGCAATTGGCTAGGCATTGCGGCTGTTCGGAAGTGTTCATCGCCGGGTTGCATGATTTTCGGCTGGCCAAAGCCAATGGCACGGGCGTAATGACGATTAATTCTTCTCGGCAAAATTTAATCGCGTTTGTCAATGACGTTACCGCGGCCAAAGGCTTTCCCGTTGTGATTAACACCGCCGGCGTCGCGGCGAGTTTAATTGACGCGGTTTCTGTGTGCGGCGTGAAAGGCAAAGTGATACAGTTGGGCACGATTGCGGAGAATGTCACACTTCCGATGTGGGACATTGAACGAAAAGAAATCGAAATTATTCCGGCATTTCAGCCGCTCGATTCCAGAGAAGAGCAGTTGCTGGCCCGCAAGCAAATGATTGAGCTGGTGAGCGTTGGAAAGCTGGCTGTGGCACAACTAATCACGCATTATTTTGATTTTCAGCAAGCGCTCACCGCTTACGAAAAACTGCTGCGAGAAAAAGATTCAACGCTGGGCGTACTTTTTACCTATGGTTGAAACAAGAAAAATCGCCGCACCGAATGAAAACGGCGCCGTTGCCCGCGATCATTCCACCAATCAGTCGAGCGCGGCGCCGCGCATCCTGCTTTTGTGCAAGTCGACCGGCACTGGTCCGCGCCGCGGCGCGCTCGCGGTGGCGCTCGCGCTGCGCCAGCTTGATCCGAGCGCCGTTGTTCATGATATCGACATTTTACAACTTGCGTATGCCGGGTTGCAACGGCGAGCCGTAAAGAAGGGCATCAGAATGCAGGAACAAAAGCCGTATCACCTCGCGCGTTTGTATGAACAGGCCGATCGGCCCGGCAGCGAGCGCCGATATACTTGGTCCGATCGCCTGCGCTTCTGGCAGCGTGATCTGCGCGGCCGTTTTGGCGACTTCTGGCTGTTGCGATCGCTCCTGCCGTTCTTGCAGTCTGAAGCGTGGGATGTTATCGTGAATGTCGGCGCGACCGGGGAGTTGATCGCGGCATTGAAACGGCAAGGAAAAATTCACGCCCCGCAATTTTTGCTGACAACCGATTTCTACACGCACCGCGCCAATTACAAAAAATATTACGACCACTACTTTGTGGCAACCGAAGAATGCGCGGCGCATTTGAAAGCGTTGGGCGCGAAAAAGAAACAAATCAGCATCACCGGCACGCCGGTCAATCCTGCGTTCAGTGAAATAAAAGAGCGCGTTCAATGTTTGAGTGCGCATGGTCTAAACGGCGATCGCCCCATCGTGCTGCAAATGACCGGCGGCTTGGGCATGGGCCCGGTGGAAAAGATTTTCAAATCTCTGCTGGCCGTGAAGATGCCGTTGGAGGTCGTCGTTGTCGCCGGACGCAACCAGGAGTTGAAGCAGCGTCTCGAACAAATCACCGTGCCCGAGCAGCATCGCATTAAAATTTTGGGATTGACCGATCGCGTCGATGAATTGATGCGCGTGGCGGATGTGCTCGTTTCGAAGTCGGGTGGAATGACAACTGCTGAAGCGCTGGCTTGCGGCGTTCCGATCGTTATTATTGATCCGTTTCCGGGCTTGGAAGCGCAAAATTGCGATTTTCTCTTGGAGAACGGTGTTGCCATCAAGAATCAACATCTGGAAACTTTGCCGTTTCAGCTTACGCAGCTTTTTAACGACCCGCAGCGGTTGGCGCTGATGCGCAGCAACGCCCAGCGTTTGGGCAAGCCCCGCGCCGCATTTGAAATCGCCGAATACATTTTGAATTGGATAGCGATCTACAAAGGCAATGGTGAATTGCGGCAAACCAATACTTGATGAACCCCACGACTGCTTTGTCAACACAGCGGCGCGAGCTGCTCTCGCGTTTGCTTAAGGAAAAAGGCGTTGCGGCTTCTGCACTGCCACCGTCTGTAGCGATTCCTCGTCGTCGTGATTCCGGCCCGGCGCCGCTCGCGCTGAATCAGGAAGGCTTGTGGTTTATCGAGCAGTTGGCCCCTGATACAGCGCATTACAATATTCCCGGCGCAGTTCGGCTGCAAGGCAAGCTGAACGTGTCCGCGCTTGAGCGCACCTTGAATGAAATCACCAAACGGCACGAAGCGTTGCGCTCCACTTTTGTGCTGCAAGCCAACGGAACACCGGCGCAAATAATTTCGCCGCCAACACCGGCGCGTTTGCCGCTTCTAGATCTACAGGCTCTGCCATTGGCGCAGCGCGAAGCCGCAGCAAAACGTTTGGCGACGGAGGAAGCGCATCGTCCTTTCAATCTCGCCACCGGGCCGTTGTTCCGAGCGCAGTTGCTGCGGCTTGCCGCCGAGGAGCACGTTTTGATTTTAAATGTTCATCACCTCGTTGCGGACGGCTGGTCGCTCGGGATTTTCACCCGTGAATGGCGCGCCTTTTACGAAGCTTTCGTAAACAACAACTCTGCGCAGTTGGAGACGCTGCCACTGCAGTACGCCGACTTTGCAGTTTGGCAGCGGCAACAGATGGCGGAAAGAAAATTTCATGCGCCGCTTGCGTATTGGCGGCAACAACTCGCTGGCAATTTACCGGCGCTGCAATTGCCAACCGACAAGCCGCGGCCGCAGACGCAATCATTTCGCGGCGGGCATCACGCCCTCAAATTTTCGCAGGAGTTGACCGACGCGATTAGAAAGTTCGCGCGGCGCGAGGGGACGACGTTATACATCACACTGCTCGCGGCCTTCAACGTTTTGCTGCATCGTTACACCAGACAGAATGAACTCGTCGTCGGTTCCACTTTCGCCAATCGCAATCGCAGTGAATTGCAGGAGGTGATCGGTTTCTTTGTCAACACGCTGCCGTTGCGCAATACGTTTTCCAGTGCGCTCAGTTTTCGTGAATGGCTGCGGCGCGTGCGACAAACGGCCTTGGAAGCTGCCACGCATCAGGAGCTGCCGCTGGCCAAGTTGGTGCAAGAACTGCAACCCGAACGTGATCCGAGCCGCAATCCGTTCTATCAAGTTGTGTTTGATTTGCTCACGCCGGATCACAATCCCGCGGTTTATGGTTATGGGATGTTGTCCGGCCCGGTGGAGACGTTAGAATTTGCGGGGCTGCGCGTCACGCCGTTTGATTTCGATTATAACGTTTCCCGCTTCGATCTGTCGGTTTTCATTTGGGATCTGCCGGAAGGCTTTGCCGGCGTGTGTGAATTCTGCATTGACTTGTTTGAGCCTGCGACGATTGCCGGCCTCATGACAGATTTTGAAACTCTACTCAATCACATCGTTGCCGATCCCGAAGCACGCGTGCAAGCCCTCCTTGCGCGCCTCGATCTCGAAACGCAGCAGCACCAAACCGCGGCGGAGAAAACCTTTCAAACAGCGATGCACCAGAAGTTAAAGCAGATCAAACGCCGGCCCATCGTGCGCGAAAATTGAAAACTGCCAATTCTTTCGGAGAAGAGTGCTGATGGAAATGCTCGAGGACATGCCGGCACAGGCCGCGACCGGCAAAGATCGTGACGCACCGAACCATGAAAAAACTGCCGCGCAAATCGATCACGAGCTCGCCGCACAAATTGCTCCGTCCGGTAGCGTGGTCGTTTCCGGTTTTTGGCGCAGTGGCACGACGTGGTTGCAAGAATATCTCGCGAAGCTGCTCGCCGCGAAAACGATTTTTGAGCCGTTTCATTTTCGCGTACCGGCGACGAAAAAGCTTTTCAAGTACTACGGTCTCGCCAAAAAATCGGAATCCGTCCGTGAGCTGTTTATCCCCTATTGTGCAGAGGCGGTTTTGGAACCGCATTCGCTGCTTTACCATTATTATGACAGTGCGCTGCGCGCGAATTTGTCGGGGCGCATCGTACGGCTCTTGCGGCAGGGAGTATCGGAAAGTTATCGCACGCGGGTTTTGGTGAAATTCACACGCGGCCAGTTCTCGCTTCATGCCGCGCAAAGCACTTTTGCCATGCCGCTCATTCATGTCTATCGCGATCCGCGTGCCGTCATCGCCAGCGCTAAAATGACGGATTGGTATTGGCTGTTCGATGAGCTCAGCTTGCCGGAGCAATTGCTCGAAGTGCAAGATGGCCGCGCCGAGTTTTTCTCGCGCTGGGCCGATGAAATCCGTGCATTCGACCACGACAAAATCAGTAGGATGGCCGCGTATTGGGCGATCACGGAAAGATTTCTCTGCGACGTTTTCGCAAAGCGTGGCCAAAGTCGCACCATCTTTGTGAGCTATGAAGAGCTCTGTCGCGATCCGGCGCTTGTGCTCGAAATCCTGGCAAAGTTACAAGTGCAAACCGCGGACACTGGAGATGCTTGCGCAATGAATGGGGACAGCTTCTCAACTTCCAATCAGCGGCGGGGAGTTTCATCTGCCGAAAGAATCAGCGGTTGGCAGAAGGTGCTCTCGCGTGCAGAAGCTGAAACAATTGCATCCATCGCCAAGCATTTCGGATTTGACGAGAGGCTGGTGGAGTAATACAAAATTCTTAGTGAGGAGGAACAATGGACGACGCCACGTTGACGCAAGCAACACAAGCCACACGCGGCCCGGTTTCGCAACGGAAAAATCTTTTGTTTTGGACTCTGCTGGGCGCGTTGCTGCTCGTTGTTGGCATTGCGGTGCTCGAAATCGCACTGCGCGCGCTTTATCGTGAAGAAGAAGCGGCCGGCGACTACTTTGGATTTGGCGGCTTTATTCAGGACGAGGAATTGGGCTATCGCCATGCGCCGGGATTCAACGGCACAATTTACCGCCGCGATATTTTTGATTGTCCCGTCAGCATTTCACCTCAGGGCTTGCGGCAATCCAATTTCGACGCGCAGATGCAATATTCCAAAAGGCTGCTCGTCTTGGGCGATTCCTACGTTTTCGGCGTCGGCGTCAAAGAAGAGGCAATATTTGCCTCACTGGCGCAACCCGTGCTCAATTTCGAAGGCCTCGGCGTCATCAATGGCGGGCAGAGTGGCTACTGCGTGACGCAGGAAGTAAAATTCGGCATGCGCCTGGCGCAGACCGTCAAGCCGTCGATCATCGTCTTGAGCCTCTATCCCAACAATGACATCATTGGAGATTACTATAAAGATTACGAGAACGTCGAAGTGCGCCATGGGCATCGCTTGGCAAAAGACCGCTGGCTGCCCATCGGTGTTTTTGATTTTGTGCGATCCCGCTCGTATGCTTGGATGCTGCTTAATGTCTCGCTGAGCAGAAAGAGGGTGGAAGAACAGCGCAAGGCTTTTCTAAGATTCGCGAAGGACAGCACCGCGCTCGCCATGCAGCCGACGCTGACTGCGCTCGCCGAGCTGCATGGTTTCTGCCGTGATAACGGCATCAAGCTCGGGGTCATGCTCCTACCGTCGGCGGGCAAATCTCTTTTCGATGCTCCCTTAAAACAGGCGCTCAATGACGAAGGTATTCCGGTGTTGGATCTTGGCGAGAGAAAATTCGGGCGGAAAAATTATTTTCAAGGTGACGCCCACTGGAACGAAAACGGCCACCAAAAAGCCGCGAAGTATTTCGTCTCATTTTGCCAGGACTTGCAGAAAAACTCATGAAAGAAAAATTCGTTGCGAAATATAATCCGGGGGCGGAACTGCACGGCGATGATTGGCTGCATCTGCATCGCAATGAAAACCTTCTTATCGGTGCGGAATGGACCGTGGAAGCGGCTCGCCAACTCATCGCGCAGGCTGCCATTGCTTCTTATCCGAACGCCAACAGCGACACCCTGCGCGCAGCCCTCGCGGAGCTTTACGGCGTGAAACCGCAAAATATTTTTGTGGGAAACGGCTCCGATGAAGTGCTGGCGGATTTGTTCCACTTGCTCCGCCATTCTTATGAACGCATGGGCGTATTGGACGTCTGCTTCAAGATTTTTCTGCTGCTGGCGGAACGCTACGGCTATCAACTTGAAGTTTTGCCCGGCAATACTTTTGCGACCGGGCAAATCGCTGTCGACGGCTGGCAAGGCTTGGCGGTCGTCGATTCGCCCAATGCCATCACCAGCGCCACGGTGGCTCCTGAAATTTTGCAAGCCCTCGCGCACGATGAGAAATCTTTTGTGATTTGGGACAATGCTTATGGCGAATTTGCCGGCGATGTGGTGCCGCAAAAAATTAAAAAAAATGTCGTCATCGTCCGGACCTTCTCAAAATTTTATGGATTGGCCGGACTGCGTATCGGTTATTGCATTGCGGACGAAGCGCTGATTGCGGAATTGCTGGCGCGCAAAGACGCCTTCAACGTCAATAGTCTGGCGCAGGTGATGGCGTTGGAAGCGCTGCGCCGCCGCAAAGAATTTGAGGCGATTCGCGATCGCCTGCTGGAATGCCGACAAGCTCTGATTGCACGTCTGCAAAATTTCGGCTTTCAAACGCATGCACCTGGCGGCAATTTTGTTTTGACAACGCACCCTCATTTTCCCGCCGAATGGCTGCAAAATGCGCTGATGCAGCAACGCATCGCCGTTCGTCGCTTCGAGAGCAAGCTCACCGCAAATCACATTCGAATTACAGTGCCGCCCATGGCAGAGGTAGAGCGGCTAACTGTGGCGCTGGACAAAATTTTAAACATGAAAGTGTAATCATGCACATCAAAGAGGCGGATTCGCAGTATGATTTGAAACCGCATGCGTGGCAAGCAGATCTGCAAAAGCAAACATTGCCAACCAACGGATTTAGCGCGCGCACCGCCGATATTTTTAACTCCGCGATTGCCGCTTCCGCGATTGCCGCAGTGTTCGATCTCGGTTTGTTCGAGGAACTGCAGCAAAACGATTCGATCCGTTTGCAGGAATTTTGCGAGAAGCGCGGCTTGCATCAGCCCTCAATACGAATGCTGCTCTACACACTGGCATGTTTTGATATTGTCACGTTGAGCGCGGAGCAAGATTTTGTACGCCCGGGCAAGGCATTCGCCGAAACCTGCCGGGACAAAGGCTACTTTCTCTGGCTCGTGCGCGGGTACGGCCATTTATGGCAGCATCTTTCCGATCTCGTCAAAAACGGCAAGGGCAACTTCGATTCGGTTGGCCGCGACGGCGGTTACATTGCCAAAGCCGGCCGTGATTACGGCGCACAATTTGTCGATGCCTATTTCACCGACATGCTGTATCAAATGCCCTTTCGCGTGGCCGCGGATTTGGGGTGCGGCAGCGCGATGCGATTGATCAATCTCGCCAGGCAGAACCCGGAGCTTCGCGGCATCGGCATCGACATCAACGACGGCGCGGTCAAGCTCGCGCAAGACGCGATTACTGCCGCCAACTTGCAAAATCGCCTCACCGTGGTGCGCGCCGATGCGGGCCGTTTGCAAGCGCGGCCGGAGTTTGCCGAAGTCGAAGTGCTCTTCTGTTTTTTTATGGCGCATGACCTTTGGCCGCGCGCGAATTGTTTAAAAGTGTTGCAGCAAATTCGTTCCGTATTCCCGCGCCTCAAACGTTTTCTTCTAAGCGATACGTATCGCGCTGATTTGCCGGCCTCGCGCCAAGTTCCCATCTTCACGCTTGGCTTCGAGGTGACGCATGCGGTGATGGGACAATACATTCCCTCCGTCGCCGAATGGATGGACTTGTTTGCCGAAGCCGGTTGGAGTTGCGTCGAACGCCGAGAGCTCGGCATTCCGTTCAGCGCGATTTTTGATTTGCGTTAAGAAGACAGCAGCGCTTATTCAAACGATCAATAGAAAATGACCAGCAACCAACAACTAGCAACCAGCAATCAAACTTTGGGCTTCCGCTTTTCACCGCTGCAAAAGCATTTATGGCTGCAGCAACAGGGGAATAATTTGCCCTACAATGCGCTGGCGATGATTCGTCTCGAGGGTGAAGTTGACTTCGCCATTTTGGAGGCTGCGGTTGCTGACGTCGTCAACCGGCATGAAATTCTGCGCACCACCTTTCAACGGCTGCCGGGGATGGCGTTGCCGGTGCAAGTGATATCGGATCGGCGCGTGAAAATCGTTCGGCGCGCTGATTTATCACAGTTGCCGGCGGCGCAACACGCGAGCGCTGTTGCAGCGTTTTTTCAAGAAGGCAAAAACTCAGCCTTTGATTTTGAAAATGGCCCGCTCATTCAACTTTCATACACGAAGCTTTCATCCACGCAGCATCTTATGCTGGTCGCGCTGCCGGCGCTCTGTGCGGATGCCGTTTCGCTTGAAAACTTTGTGCGTGAAGTCGCTCGGGCTTATGCGGCGCCGCGGCGTCACGAAGAGTATCGCGACGGCGTGATGCAATACGCCGATATTGCAGAATGGCAAAATGAGTTGCTCGAGGCTGCAGAAGGAGAACCCGGCCGGGCATTTTGGCGCCAACAAGATTTCAAAAATTGGCTGCACGCGCCGCTGCCGTTTGAAAAATACGCCGGCGAGGATTCGAGCTTTAAGCCGCTGGAAGTAGTCTTGACGTTGCCGGTGGATTTGAGTGCAAAAATCATAGCGGTATCGCAAAGATTGAAAACTTCGCCGGCAAATTTCCTGTTGGCGTGCTATCAAACTTTGTGTTGGCGACTGACGGGCGAAGAAAATGTTTTGATCGGCGTGAACGATTCGGGCCGAAAGTATGAGGAATTGCAAGCGGCGTTGGGATTGTTCGCGAAATACTTGCCGGTAACCGGCCGGCTGAACGCGAAAGCGCGCTTCACTGAGGTTCTCGCGAGCACTCATGCAACCGTGGAAAAAGTCAATGCCTGGCAGGAGTTTTTTGCTTGGGAGAAAATGAACGGAACGACCGCGCCGTTTTTCCCGCTGTGTTTTGATTATGCCGACACGCCGGCGATTTTTTCCGCAGATGAAGTGACGTTCGCAATTCAACAAAAATATGTTTGTACCGACCGCTTCAAAATCAAGCTGGCCTGTGCAAGGAACAACGGATCGTTGCATTTGTCGTTTCATTACGATGCCAATCATTTTCATGCGGAAGCCATACAACGCTTCGCTGAACAATTCCAGGCGTTGTTGGAAAGCGCCATGGAAAGGCCGGAAGCTCCTGTCTGCGAATTGAATATTCTGTCGCCGGCCGAGCGGCAATATCTGCTTTATGATTTCAACAATACGCAAGCCGCCTACCCGGCCGAGCAGTGCATCCATCACGTCATCGAAGCACAGGCGCGCCGTACGCCGGACCGCGTGGCGGTGATTTTCGAGGAACAGGTTTTGACTTACGGCGAGCTGAATGCGCGGGCGAATCAATTGGCGCACTATCTGCGCGCGCGGGGAGTCGGTCCGGACGTGCTGGTCGGCATTTGCGTCGAGCGTTCGTTGGAAATGATCATCGGCATGCTGGGAATTCTCAAGGCCGGCGGCGCTTATCTGCCGCTCGATCCGGCATATCCGCCGGAACGCTTGCACCTCATGCTCGAAGACACGCAAGCGCCGGTGCTGTTGACTAAACAATTAACCATTGACAATTATCAATTGGCAATGGTTAATTCAAGATTGCAAGTGATCCGCCTCGACACCGACTGGGATGCGATCGCCCAAGAAAGCCGCGACCATCCCGTCACCGAGGTGATTCCGGAAAATCTCGTTTATATCATTTACACCTCAGGCTCGACCGGCAAGCCGAAAGGCGTGGTCATCTCGCATCAGGATTTAATCATCTCGAACGGCGCACGGATCGCGTATTTCAAACAGCCGGTGCATAAATTTTTGCTGCTCTCTTCGCTGTCGTTCGACAGCTCGGTGGTGGGAATTTTTTGGACGCTGTGCGAAGGCGGCGCGTTGTTTTTGGTTCCGGAAGACGTGCAGCAGAATGTGCCCGAGCTGGCAAAGATCATTGAGCAAAACCAAATCTCGCATTTGTTGACGCTGCCGTCGTTTTACGCGCTGATTTTGGAATATGCGCAGCCGCGGCAGTTGCAGTGTCTGCGCACCGCGATCGTTGCCGGCGAGGCGTGCCCCCAAAAGATGGTCGATCAGCACATAGACACACTCAAACAGACGGCGCTATTCAGCGAATACGGCGCGACGGAAACCACGGTGTTCAGCAGCGTTTATGATTGTCTTGAACAAACTTTGAATCTCGCGCCGGTCGGCGACCCGATTGCCAATGCGCAGATGTATGTTCTCGACGCGTGGCAGCAACCACAGCCCGTCGGCGTGCCGGGAGAAGTTTATTTTGGCGGCGACGCGCTGTCGAAAGGCTATTGGCGCCGGCCGGATTTGACTGCGGAAAAATTCATTCCTCATCCGTTTAGTTTGCAACCGGGCGCTCGTCTCTACAAGTCCGGCGATCTGGCGCGGCATCTGCCCAACGGCGACATTGAGTTTCTCGGGCGCATTGACAACCAGGTTAAAATCCGCGGCTTTCGCATTGAACTGGAGGAAATTGAAGCCGTGCTGTCGCAGCATCCCGCGGTGCGCGAAGTCGTCGTTGACGCGCGAGAAGTTACTGCGGGCAGCAAACGTTTGGTGGCCTATCTCGCCGCGGCGAAAGACGCTTCCGCTTCAATCGGTGCATGGCGCCATTTCTTGTCCGAGCGTTTGCCGGATTACATGGTGCCCTCGGCTTTTGTCGTGATGGAAAGTTTACCGAAAAATCCGAACGGCAAGATTGACCGTCGCGCGTTGCCCGATCCCGGCCCGGAGCGGCCCGATTTGGAAGAAACTTTTGTCGCCGCGCAATCCACGGTTGAAAAGAAGCTTGCTGAAATTTGGGCGACCGTTCTCCGGCTGGAAAAAGTCGGCGTGCATGATAATTTTTTCGAGCTGGGCGGCGATTCGATTTTGAGCATTCAAATTATTTCGAAGGCCAAGCAAGCCGGGTTGCATATCACGCCGCTGCAAATTTTTCAGCACCAAACCATTGCGGAATTGGCGCAAGTTGCCGGCGCGCAGCGCATCACAAACGCCGAGCAGGGATTTGTGAGCGGCGATTTGCCATTGACGCCGATTCAGTGTTGGTTCTTTGAAAAAGAGCTGCCGCATCCGGATCATTGGAACGTGTCGCTGTTGTTGGAAGTGCAGCGTGAAATTCCTCTAGCGCTTCTTCAGCAAGCGGCGCAGCATCTGCTCAATCACCACGATGCCCTGCGCATTCGTTTTTCAAATGATGCCGGTTGGCGGCAAACGGTTTTGGGCATGGCGCAAAACGCGCCGGTTGATCACGTCGATATTTCTTCATGGAAAGAGGATCAACAAATCGTTGCGCTAGAAGAGAAGACCGCCGAATTTCAAGCCAAGCTGAATTTGGCGCGCGGCCCGCTGATGCGTTTCGTGCTGTTTGAGCGCGGCGCCGGCCGGCGGCCGTATTTGTTGTGGGTGTTGCATCACCTCGTGTGTGACGTGGTTTCATGGCGCATTATGATTGAAGATTTGCAAAGCGCGCTGGAGCAACTCGAACGCGGCGGAGTGGTGCAATTGCCGGCGAAAACCACTTCGTTCAAGCATTGGGCTGAGCGTTTGGCTGCACATGCACAGTCGGAGACCGTCAAAAGTGAGCTGGAGTATTGGCGCACCGCGCTGGCTGCGCCGCTGCCCGCGCTGCCGTTGGATTATCAAAACGATTTGGCGGCGAATACGGAAGCTTCGACGCGCGCCCTCAAGGTTTTTCTCACGCCCGAAGAAACGCGCGCGCTTTTGCAGGAGGTGCCCAAAGCATACAACACGCAAATCAATGAAGCGCTGGTGACGGCATTGGCGCAGAGTTTTTGCCAATGGACCGGCGGCTCCTCCGTCTTGATTGATCTGGAAGGGCACGGCCGCGAAGAGATTTTTGCGGAAGTCGATTTGTCGCGCACGGTCGGCTGGTTTACAATTTTCTATCCGGTGTTGCTCAAAGTGGCCGGCGCCGATCCGGGTGAGGCGATCAGTGCGATTAAGGAGCAACTGCGCCGCATTCCGAAGCGCGGCCTTGGATATAGTCTGTTGCGCTATTTGCATCGCGAGGCGGCCCTCGCCGCGCTGCCGCAAGCGCAAATCAATTTCAACTATCTCGGGCAATTCGATCAAGTCTTGCAGGATTCTGCGCGCTTTCATTTGGTGCAGGAAACCAACATTTATGACCGCAGCCCGGCCGGCATGCGCAGCCATGTTTTGGAAATCGTCGGCAGCGTTATTCGCGGCAGCTTGCAGGTGGAGTGGTTTTACAGCGCGAACCTGCATCGCGCCGCCACCATCGAAGTGTTGGCGCAAAACTTTATAAGAAATTTGCGCGCGCTCATTCAGCACGGCCAGGCGCCCGGCGCCAAAAACTTCACGCCGTCGGACTTTACGGATTTCAGTTGGGATCAAAACGATCTCGAAAATATCGCGGCTGCCATTCAGAAAGCACAAGGGGAAAATTAGCCGCCGGCTTTACTCGAAGGAACAAAAGTTATATGCGGTTGGAGAACGTCGAAGATATTTATCCTCTCGCGCCATTGCAGCAAGGCTTGCTGTTCCACAGCTTGTCGGCGCCGGAAGCAGGATTGTACTGCAATCAAGCGCTGTTCACGCTGGAAGGCAATTTGAATGTGCCGGCATTCCAGCGCGCCTGGCAGCGCGTTGTGGAGCATCATCCCATTCTGCGCACTTCTTTTGTTTGGGACGGCGTGAAAGAGCCGGTGCAAGTAGTGCATCGCCAGGCTGAGTTTTCTTTGGTGCATCACGATTGGCGCAGAGAAACTCCGGAAGCGCAGCAGGAAAATTTGGGAAAAATTCTGCACGCCGATCTCGAACAAGGCTTTGATCTTGCCAAAGCGCCGCTGCTGCGCGCGCTGTTGCTTCAAACTGCCGAGGATCGTCATGAGTTTTTGTGGAATTTTCATCACATCCTGATGGACGGCTGGAGCATGTTTCAGGTGCTCCACGAAACCTTTGCTACTTACGAAGCCTACACGCGAGGCCAAGAGCATCAGCTCGTGCGGCCCCGGCCTTATCGTGATTACCTCGCGTGGCTGCGCCGCCAGAGCTTGCCGCAAGCCGAAGCGTTCTGGCGAAAAACTCTCAAAGGCTTCACCGCTCGAACGCCGCTGCTTGTTGATAGATTGGCGGAATCGAAAAAAGGCGAGGAGTTTGCTTCGCAGTTGCTTGCGCTCTCCGCGGAAACCACGGGCGCGCTGGAAGCCATGGCGCAGAAATATCATCTGACTTTGAATACGCTGCTGCAAGGCGCG
>JABWAN010000732.1 GCA_013361015.1 Candidatus Zhuqueibacterota bacterium
CGGAAGAAAGAAAATATCGCGATACTCGAAATCGAAGACAATGGTGAAGGCATACCGCCGGAATTGCTGTCAAAAATTTTTGATCCCTTCTTCACCACCAAAGGCGAGGGCAAAGGCGTTGGACTCGGCCTTTCGGTGGTCTATGGCATTGTGGAAGCACACGGCGGCGAGCTGGAAGTGAATAGCAGTTTGGGCAAGGGCACCATTTTTATGGTCACGCTGCCGCTGGCCGCAGAAGAGGCCACGGCTGCCGGCGCAGCAACTAGCTTAACCGGGCAACCCGTGTGAGTTTCATTCATGTCACGCATACGCGCGAAGTGGAAGATGATGTCCTAACCGCCCTCGAAATGTGGTTGTGGCATACCTTCGGTTCTGAAATTCGCAGAATGGCGCCGCTTGCCGATCCGGCGTATGCTTTCGAGGCCAAACGCCGGCAATACAGCTCGAGCATGATCTTGCAGGAATTGCTCGAAGACTGCCCGGCGGAGGCCGTCAAGCTGCTCGCGGTTACGGAAAAGGATTTGTTCATTCCCATGCTCAGTTTTGTCTATGGCCTCGCGCAATTGAACGGAAAAGTCGCCGTCATTTCGCTCGCACGGCTGCGGCAGGAATTTTACGGCTTCGCGGAGAATCGGCCGCTGCTCTTGGCGCGCGCCGTGAAAGAAGCCGTGCATGAGCTGGGGCACACGTTCGGGCTGGTGCATTGTCTCAATAAATCGTGCGCCATGTCGCTCTCGACCAACATTCGCCAAGTCGATGCCAAAGGCGACAAGTTTTGCGCCGATTGCACGTATCTGCTGCAACAGAATCTCGAACTGATGCGCCGGCCAATTATGAATCCAATATCCAGGGAGAAGCAAAGATGAGAATGCAGTGGGACATTATGGTAGTTGATGATGAAGAGGTCATGCGCGAATCGCTGGCCGCGTGGTTGCGCGAAGACGGCTATCACGTTGACACCAGCTCCTCCGGACAAGAGGCCATTAGCAAAGCGCGCACGAAAGATTACGCCATCTATTTCATCGATCTCAAAATGCCTGGCGGCCTCGACGGCATTGAAACGATGATGGAGATTCGCAAACTTCATCCCGAGGCCTCGATTATCATCATCACGGCTTACGCCACGGTCGATACCGCGATCACGGCCATGAAAGAAGGCGCGCAGGAATACATCGTCAAGCCGTGCAATCCCGAGGAAATCTCGCTGCTCGTCGGGCGCATCATGAAGGTGAAAAATCTGCAACGCGAGAATTTGATTCTGCGCAAGAAATTGACGCGGCAGTACAATTTCGAGGACATCCTCAGCAAGAACGGCAAGATGCTCGAAATTTTTCAGCTCATCCGCGAAGTGGCGAGCTTGCGCAGCACGGTGCTCATTCACGGCGAGAGCGGCACCGGCAAGGAACTGATTGCGCGCGCCCTTCACAATTCCAGCGATCGTGCGAGCAAGCCGTTCATTTGCGTATCATGCGCGGCGTTGGCAGAAACGCTGTTGGAATCCGAATTGTTCGGCCACGAGAAGGGCGCTTTCACGGGAGCAGTGGCACAAAAGAAGGGCAAGTTCGAAATGGCGGAAGGCGGAACGATTTTTCTCGACGAGATTGGCGACATCTCGCTCAAGCTGCAATTGGATTTGCTGCGCGTCTTGCAGGAGCGCAATTTCTATCGCGTCGGCGGCGCGGAAGAAATCCAAGTCGATGTTCGGGTGATAGCCGCCACGAACGTCGATTTGCGCGAGGCCGTGCAACAAAACAAATTTCGCGATGACCTCTATTATCGCCTTAATGTGATCAACATTCGCATCCCCCCGCTGCGCGAACGGCGCGAAGATATTCCGTTGCTCACGCGCTATTTCATCGAGCGGCTCTCACACGAGTTGGGCAAAGAAGTGCACGACGTCACTGAAACGGCGCTCAAACTTTTGCTTGCGCATAACTGGCCCGGCAATGTGCGGGAATTGGAGAATGCCGTGGAGCGCGCCATCGTCACGTGCAAAAGCAAAATCTTAACCGAAGAGGATTTTGCCTTTCTCCGCCATGATTTGGAAAGCGGCAACGGCTGGACCGTGCCGTCCAATATGACCCTGCAGGAGGTGGAGAAAAAAGTCATTGCCGTCACGTTGCAACGCGCGCAAGGCAACATCAAAGAAACCGCCGGCATTCTCGGTATCGATCGCTCGACGCTTTATGAAAAAATCAAAAAGTACAGCATTCCCCGCCCGCAAGAGGCCGGGCATGAGTGAAAAAGAAAACCGCGAATGAATACGACTCAACGCGAGTTTCTATTCGGGTTGATTTGCACGCATTCGCAGGGTTTTCTAATTCGCGCTTGCGGTCTTCTTCACGGCTCTAAAAACATCTCACCCCACACCGTATCCCAATCCACCTCTGGCTGCTGTTGTGCGGGATCATCGACCAACACGCCCCCGTCGGCAAGGTTTCCGCCCACGCCTTCTTGCGCGAGAGCTAATTGCAGTCGCTCCATCTCGCGCAGCAGCCACGGCAGAATTTCTCCGTTGCGCAGAAGATGCGCCGTATTCGTATCCTTGCCGTACGGTTTCACTTTCAAATACCACTCTTGCTCCGGCCCGCCGGTTGCAATGACTTCGCCGTCAATGGGCGCAAGAATGCGCAGTGTTGTGTTTTGTTTTTTGATCTCCCACGCCGTGCCATTGACTTGCACCTTGCTGCCCACTTCCGGCAATGTCACGCGATCCGGTTTGCCCAGCAAACGATTGCCGAAATCATCCAACCCGATGGCGTACGTGCCGCCGGCTTCGGGTTTGACCCACGTGTGGCCGCGATGATACAAGCGATCCGGCGGCATATCGAAACCGAGCGTGTTTTCTTCCTCGTGCGCTTTGTTTGATGCGGCCACGAGAGCGGATTTTCTCGCTTCAAATTCGCGATGTTGTGCGCATTTCCTGCAATCGAATTCATTCGGGCAGAGGCGATAATCCACTTCACCGGCCAGCTCATGCCGGCAATGCCGCGCCGCTTCGGGCAGCTCACCAAACTCCAAATGCCAGCGGATAAGCTCTTCTTTATGCGCCTTCAAGTCCTTCCGTGCGCGAAGGTAGGACACAATAAAGGTCGTTGCGACAACCACAACGACAGTGTAGAATATGCCCAGAAAAATCAGATGACCGATGCTCCACGTGAATCCATAAACTCCCGGCAACATGATGTGTCTCCATTGCTGATTTGCATGAAAACTAAGTATCTCAATTTCATCTCGTGCTGCTAACAGAACTCATCCCCTAAATCCCCTTCTCTTAAAAAGAGAAGGGGACTTTCAGAGCTTCGAACCGGCTTTTCTCCCCTTCTCTTATCAAGAGAAGGGGCGGGGGATGAGTTCTGGTTGCGTGAAACTCCTAGCATGACACATGCAATCTTTGGATAACCCTCGCCTACCCTGATCTCGACTTATTCGGAATAGCGCGGAGGTTGGCAGTATTATCAACGCAAAATTGCGCTAGAGTAAAAAACGCACCCTCGCGTTCGTTATCATTTCTATGATAACACCGTCTCGCTCGCTTCACGATGACGACGTGGCAACTGCGTATGTGCGGCGTTGCCATTTTGCGCGGCGTGTCGCAACTCCCGCTCTTGCGGGAAGAGCGACAAGTAGCGGAACGAGAGCGCATAAATCAGCACGCCGTATGCAATCACGCCCAGAAACGTTGCCACCTCCTGCCAGCTCGGAACGTACGAGAGAAACTCATCGAAAGGCAATGTGGGCAATGCGAGCGTTTGAATC
>JABWAN010000733.1 GCA_013361015.1 Candidatus Zhuqueibacterota bacterium
ATGCGCTCGATCTCGGCAGCAACAAACCGAAATGGAAATTCGACACGCAGAGCCTCGTGCGGAGCTCTCCCGCGCTGGTCGATCGCACAATTTATTTCGGCGATGCACAAGGTTATCTCTATGCTCTGGACGCTGAAACCGGCACGGAGCAATGGCGCTTCGCTACCGAAGGCGTGAAGTTCAATCCCGCAGAATTTGGTTTTGATCGTTGCGCCATTATTTCCTCGCCGGCAATCAGCGGCGAAACGGTCGTATTCGGCGGGCGCGATGGTTTCTTGTATGCCGTCGATCGCCAAACCGGAAAGCAAAAGTGGCGCGTTGATCACGAAATTTCCTGGGTGATTTCTTCGCCGGCAATTTTCAACGGCACCGTGTTTACCGGCACCTCGGATGGGCGTTTCGTGCAAGCCGTCGCTCTCGACACCGGCAAAGAGAGATGGCGTTTTAGCGCCACGGAGACGGTGTGGTCTTCGCCGGCGATTTGTGATTCATTCGCTTACTTCGGCGACGGCGGCGGCAATGTGTTCGCGATCAATCATTACACCGGCGTGGAAAAATGGCGCTTCAAAACGCGCGACCGAGTTTTTTCTTCACCTGTAATTGCGGAAGGTGTGGTCTATATCGGCAGCGATGACGGCCACCTTTATGCTCTGTCCGGCGCAACGGCGAGCACCGCACCGCAGAAGCAGCCTAAACGCGCGGTGTTTTGGGAAGCGAGCACGGGCTTCAATTGGTTTCGCTTCGGCGTTGATGAACAAATTCGCGATTACTTTGCGAGCGAAGGTTATGAAAAGTTGGATGCGCAAGGCCTCGCGCAATTCATGAAAGACGGCATCGCCAAGCACACGCCGAGTGTCGTGGTCTTTGCCGCGTGCCGCGTGCCCGCGACTGTGATCGAAGATTCCTCCGAATCCGCGCTGCTGCGCCAATATTTAAACGCCGGCGGCAAAGTCGTGTGGCTCGGCGCGCCGCCGTTGGCTTATAAGCGCGATCCCAAAACCGATCAAGTCGTGGCGCTCAATTTCATCAGTCCCGAACGCATCATCGGTGTGCATTACCTCGGCAATAGTGCGATCGGGGTGGGAGGGTGGTATCGCTCTTCGGTAACGCAGGATGGCGTCAAATGGGGATTGCTGCCGAATTGGTGGATGGGCGGCTTCGCTGTTGATGGCGATCAAGTCACCACCGTGTTGGCGCGCGATGAGCAGGGACGCGCCTCGGCATGGGTGAAAAATTATGGCGGCCCGGAAGGCAGTGGCCTCGTGCAGCTTTGGCACAAACGCGATCGTCAAGAAGATCTCGTTGCGATCAAAGCCGTTGCCGAGTACGGCTTAAGATAGACTCCAAGCAGAACCGCTTGAAATGCCATACGCATTTGGTGGATGATGCAAATTTTTCTTTTTTTTTGAGAACAAGCCCCGCACAGATCATAGCCGCTTCGCTCACAGCCACATGGTTGTTTTATGCGGCGAGTGCGATTGCGCAAACACCGGCGATATGGAATGGCTTGACGAAAGGCGCATACGAAGTAGGATTCAAATTTGAGCGGCAATACGATCATGCCAGGCCGTTTCAAGACGAATACGATGAAAGCGGCAAGCTTGTGAAGCATCGCGCCCGCCCGATGCAGATGTTTATTTGGTATCCTGCCGCACACACCGCGAATGCCAAGTGCCTGCAATTTGAAGAATACCTGCTCTTAAATGATACCGAAGCAGAACCGTGGCGCTGGACTGACGCGCATAAGCATGCGTTGCGGCAAAAAGACGGCGAAGAAAAACGGATGGCCGGTTCAAGTTGGGAAACCATGCTCGCGCTTGAAACCGCCGCAGTGAAAGAGGCCAAAGCCGCCGCAGGAAAATTTCCACTGGTGATTTTTGGAATGGGCGGCGGCACCGGTGGCCACGCTTATTCCTTGCTGTGCGAATACTTGGCGAGTCACGGCTATGTGGCGGTGGCGCTGACGGCGCTGCCGCTGAAAAAAGGCGAGCGCTGGCCGTTCGATGCGAGCGGTATTGAAGCGCAGAGGCGCGATTTGGAATTTGTGATTAACTATGCGACTCAACTGCCGTTTGCCGATGCGGATAAATTGGCGCTGGCGAGTTGGAGTGTTGGTGGCGTTGCGCAGGCGCTGCTGCAAATGCGCAACAGTGACGTCGATGCGCTGATTGGTTTGGATGCTGCGACCGGCTACGAGTATGGCCGTGACTTGCTGAAGCAATCAGCCTTTCTTGATTTCAAAAAGATGAACGTGCCCTATCTGCACATGCATGGCGAAGCGCCGGTACGCTATAACGTCCCAAAGAACTTTGAATTTTACGACAGCCTGGCCGTTGCTGATGCATACTTGCTAACCTTCAAACAATTGGCGCACGCAGATTTTCTGCCCTGCTACCGCGCCGTTCCACACAGCATTTTGAAAACCGACCGCTCCGCGGCGGTGATTGCAGGTTTTAAAGTGCTCAGCCAGTACGTGTTGAATTTTTTGAATGCCTATTTGAAGCACGAACGTAGCGCCCTGGAGTTTATGCGGCAAACGCCGGCTTCAAATGGTACCTCGGAAGCGTTAAGCGAGGTCAAAATGAAAGTGAAGATGTAGGACAGCATTTTTCGACACTGAGAGAGATATTTAAGCTTGATAGGAGCAACATGAGAATCTCAAAACCTGTTACTGTCTTCACGAGTTTCTGCCTTTTCGTTGCAATAGCGCACGCGCAAAACTGGCCGTCTTTCCGCGGCCCGGGTGCCGCCGGCGTTGCTGAGAGCAAAACGCTTCCCACCAACTGGAACGCTGAAACGCCGGCCAACATTCGTTGGAAAACGCGCATTCCGGGATTGGGATACGCCAGCCCGATTGTATGGGGCCAGCGTGTTTTCATTGCGACGGCGGTGAGCGGCGATTCCGCAGCGTTTCAAACGCAAACGCGCAGCAATGCGCCGGTGCCGGAGAGCGCGAAGCACAGTTGGCGGCTTTATTGTTTGGATAAAAACAACGGCAAAATTGTTTGGGAGAGAACAGCGCACGAGGGCGTGCCGCGCGTCAAGCGCCATCTCAAAGCGAGCCAGGCAAACTCAACGCCGGCGACCGACGGCAAATATGTTGTGGCGCTGTTTGCCTCTGAAGGCCTGTTTTGTTTTGACGTCGATGGAAGGACGGCCCGAGGTGAAAACGATCTCAACGAGAGTTATACAATTGACGGCAAGCAAACCGATTTCACGCCGCCAAATCCGCCGAATGCGAAAGGCAAACGCAAAGCTTCATAATTTCTACAATCAAGGTGCATTGCGACAGAAAGGATGCAAGATTATGCTAAGTCATCATCTACTCACTACCTATCGAAGTCTTAGCAAACACAAAATCTATACTGCCATCAATATCAGTGGCCTGGCGGTTGGATTGGGAAGCTGTTTGTTGATTGCCAACTTTTTGAGCCATGAATTGTCATTCGATCGTTTTCATCAAGAATCACAGAATATCTACAGAATCAACACCATCTTTACCGATAACTCCGGCACGATCACCAAAATGGCGAATACACCGCCGGCGCTGGTGCCTGGTATCAGGGGTGCATTCCCTGAGATCAAAACCTCTACCCAATTGCGATACGCGCAGCGCGCGCTGCTGGAAAATGGCGAGCGGCGTTTCTATGAAAACCATGGATTTTATGCCGACTCGTTGTTCCTCGAAATTTTCAGCCTCCCATTGCAAGCAGGCAATCAAAACACGGCGCTCGATCAGCCTAATTCGGTTGTGC
>JABWAN010000734.1 GCA_013361015.1 Candidatus Zhuqueibacterota bacterium
GCTGAAAAAGATTCCTACTGAATGACATGTTATTGGAATTGCGGATAAAATTTCCCATAGCATGCCTACACGCCACGTCATTCTCGGCACCGCCGGCCATATTGATCACGGCAAAACCTCGCTCGTCAAAGCCCTCACCGGAGTGGACACCGACCGCTTGCCGGAAGAGAAAGAGCGCGGCATGACCATCGATCTCGGGTTCGCACATCTCGGCGACTCGGCCACGATCATCGACGTGCCCGGACACGAGAAGTTTGTGAAGAACATGGTGGCGGGAGTGAGCACCATCGATCTCGTGCTCTTCGTGATTGCCGCGGACGACGGCATCATGCCACAAACGCGCGAGCATCTCGAAATTTGCCAATTGCTCAGCGTGCAGCGCGGCCTCGTCGTGCTCACCAAGATTGATTTGGTGGAAGCGGATTGGGTCGAGTTGGTAAAGGAAGATTTGCGGCAATTGTGCAGAGGTACGTTTTTGCAGCACGCGCCAGTCGTTCCGGTTTCGACCGTGACCGGCGAAGGCATAGCGCCGCTGCGCGCGATGATTGAGCGCACGATACAACAGTTGCCGCCGCGGCCGGATCGCGGCGTGTTTTGGCTGCCGGTCGATCGCACGTTTACGATAAAGGGTTTTGGCACCGTGGTTACCGGCTCGGTTTTGTCGGGGCAGATTGCGGTAGGGGAGGAGCTGGAAATTTTGCCCGAGCACAAGCGCGCACGCATTCGCGGCCTGCAACGCCATGGCGCCAGCGTCAATCAAGTGCAAACCGGTGATCGCGCTGCGATTAACCTGCAGGGTGTGGGCATTGAAGAAGTCACGCGCGGGCAGGTGCTCGCCGCGCCGAACTATTTTCGCGCGACCACACGCATGAATTGCCGCTTGCAGCTTTTAGCAAGTGCCAGCGCTCCTTTGAAAGAAAGAACGCGCGTGCGCGTGCATCTCGGCACGGCAGAGATTATGGCGCGCGTCATTCCCTTGGAGGGCAAAGAAATCGCGCCGGGGCAAACCGGTTATGCGCAACTCAAATTCGAAAAGCCCGCGGCAGCGCGGCGCTTGGAGGCGTTGGTGCTTCGCCGTTATTCTCCTCCCAAAACCATCGGCGGAGGGGTTGTGCTCGACACCGAAGCACGTGCTTTTCGTCGCCGCGATACGAATATACTTGCCAAGTTGCGCAGCTTGGAAAAAGAAGATCCCAACGCGTTACTCGTCGCGCAGTTTCTATTACCCAACCGTTACGCGGTGACGCTCGATCAATTAGCCGCAGAGACCGGGCATAATAAAGACGATTTGCAAAAACTTTTGCAAACTCTCTTGCAGCAAAACCTCATTCTCGCCGTGGGCAAGCGCGGCTTTATTCACAAACAACGCCTGGAAAATCTCTGGCATCAACTCGAAGCCCTGCTCGCGCTGCATCATCAAAAGAACCCGATGCAACTCGGCATGCGCAAAGCAGAAGTGAGCGCCTCGCTGCCGCCGCTAGCGGATGCCGGTGTGATGAATTTGTTGTTGATGAATTATAAAGCCGCAGCCAGGCTGAAAGAAATCGATGCACATTTGGCTTTGCAAGAGCACGCAATCCGGCTGTCGGATAAACAGGAAGCGTTACGCCGAAGGATTGCCGCAACTCTGCATGAAGAGGGCTTTGCCACTTCCAGCCCGGCAGAATTGGCGCAAAAGCTGGGCATTACTCTCGCCGAAGTCTCCGAGCTTCTGAATGTGATGATGCTCCTGCTTGACGTCGTTCGTTTGGACGAAGACATTTGGTTGCATGCGCAACGTTTGGAGGAAGCGCGCAAAAGAGTGGTTGATTATTTGAAGACGCATCACGAAATTACCGTCAGTCAATTCAAAGAATTGATCGGCAATGCCAGCCGAAAATTTGCGATGCCGCTCATTCAACACTTCGATGCTCATGGCATCACGCAGAGACAAGGGGACGTGCGCATATTAGGCGTGGAGGAAGAAAAATTTGGTTCGCGTGGCTGAAAGCGATCTTCACCGCCATCTAAGAGAACGAATGGTCCAACGTGGCGTCTCAAAAGATGAAATTGAGAAAGTGCTAAACGATGGTTGGGAGGCGCAGGATGCAAAATCAGGCACGCAGGGAAAAACCATGGTATTCGTCATTGCCACTGAGGCGGCAGAAACGCCGCATTCTGAACAAGAAGTGACGGTTTATTACAAGCACATTGATAGGCAACTTATTCTGCTCCCTGTGAAAGCACGTTATGGACAACATTTTCCAAGAGCTGAAGAGTCATGAAAATCGAATATGGGTTCCAAAAGGGACTTGCTTTATATCTGGTTTGCACCAAGCGGAACGAAAGCAATGCAAACCATTACGGTTTCGCCCGGCGTGCACGCAGACTTCGATGTGAATCAAAAACTGATTGGCTTGGAAGTATTGGACGCCGCAGAGGTCTTGGGGCAGAAGTTGCAATTTGAAATGGCGTTGCCTGCTTTTGCAGACGCCGCCTAACTTTTGTGCATATGTTGAATATGAAGAAATCCCGTTCCCAAAATCCTTTCGGCTGGCAACACTGCGCATGGTGCGGCGCACGCATCGCTGCCGATACCGAAGTTTTCGGCTGCGGCGCGCGCACGATTCCGGGCATTGACCTGAGCGCAAAGGAAGGCGAGATTCTGCCGCTGTATCTCGCCTTATCGCGCCGCACCGTGCCCGCGCTCGTTGTGCCGCAAGATTCACAAGCGAAGCGCGAGGGCAACGATCTTTATTTTTTGATTTGCAGCGAAAGCTGTGGCCGCGCCTTAAAAGAAGCCTTGGAAGAAGACAAAGAAGCATTCGGTATCATTAGCTTGAATTAATGAATCACACCAAAGAAGAGATTATCCGTCTCACCCACACCGTTCGTTGCGCGGGGTGAGCTTCCAAACTCAGCCCAACGTTGTTGTGGCAAGTATTGAGTAAAGTGAAAATGGTGGCACTACCCAACGTGCTCGTGGGTTTGGAAGACGGTGCGGATGCCGGCATCTTTCAACTGCGCGATGATCTCGCCTTGGTGCAAACCGTCGATTTCTTCACACCGATTGTGGATGATCCGTATGACTTTGGCCGCATCGCTGCTACCAATTCGCTGAACGACGTTTATGTGATGGGAGGGAAGCCCGTCACTGCGTTGAACATCGCGTGCTTCCCGAAGAATGGTGATCCCGATTGGCTCGTGGCGATTCTCAACGGCGGCCTCACTCAAGCCGCGGCCGCGGGCGTGGCGATTATCGGCGGGCATACGGTGGAAGACGATGAAATCAAATACGGCTTGGCGGTCACGGGAACCATTCATCCGCAAAAGATCATTCATAATCACACGGCACAAGTTGGCGATGCGCTGGTGCTCACGAAAGGGCTTGGCACTGGAATTTTGAGCACTGCGCTCAAATTCGGCAAGCTTGGTGAGCCCGCGATCAATGCGCTCGTGCAAACCATGACGCGCTTGAATCTTCGCGCGAGCGAGGCCATGGTTGCGGTGGGCGCGCACGCGGCAACGGATATCACCGGGTTCGGGCTGCTCGGGCATGCGCACGAGTTGGCCCTAGCGAGCCGAGTCACATTTCGCATTGCTGCGCATGCAGTACCGATTCTGCCCGAGACGTTGCATTATGCGCAAGACGGCTGTTTGACCGGCGGCGGAGGCAGAAACGGCGAGTTCGTAAAAAAACATCTGCACGTCTCAACGCGTATTGACGCGCTACTACTCGACATATTTCAAGATCCGCAAACGGCCGGCGGTTTGTT
>JABWAN010000735.1 GCA_013361015.1 Candidatus Zhuqueibacterota bacterium
GCTCAAGCCCGGCGCGCACCTCAACGTCGTCGGCTCGAGCACGCCGCGCGCACGTGAAGTGGATACGCCCACAATGTTGCATTCGCGTTTGTTCGTGGATCGCCGTGAATCTGCTTTGCATGAAGCCGGAGATTTTATAATTCCCAAACAAGAAGGCGCAGTCGATGACAATCACATCCTCGGCGAGCTTGGCGAGATGCTGCTTGGCAAGGTTGCAGCGCGAAGCAATGACGACGAAATCACGCTCTTCAAATCACTCGGCCTGGCGATTGAAGATTTGGCTGCGGCGCAGCATGTCTATGAAAAGGCCGTTGCAAAAAACGTCGGCGTTTGGCTGGAAATCTGAAATCTGGCGCGGTTCTTCTCACAACATTGTCAATAAGCTTGACGACTAAATGCGAAAGGCGAACCATGAAAAAGCTGCTTGTGGTGATGCTCTCCCTCGTTGTGCAGGTTGCTCACCCTCTCGCTCAATCTCCCTCAAAACGCCTTCTCACCCTTGATGATCTGCACACGCTCCGCGAGATCGGCGATCCGCAAATCTCTCCCGAGGGTAATTGGATGGCTTACACCGTGAGCACGGGTGACGTAAAAGCAGACAAACGCAACAGCGATCTTTGGATGACGAATTGGGAGGGCACGCGCACGGTGCAGCTTACCTTCAGCAAAACGAGCGAGCACTCGCCGCGCTGGAGTCCCGACGGACAATGGCTCGCGTTTCTTTCGAGCCGCGAGGTGGAAGAAGAGACGGATCAAATTTGGCTCATGAATCGCGCGGGCGGCGAGGCGGAGAAGATCACCGATCTCAAAGGCGGCGTGCTCGATTTCGTGTGGTCACCCGATGGCAAACGCCTCGCGCTTATTGCGAAAGACCCGGATCCCGAAGCCACGCCCTCAAAAGATAAAAGTGAAAAGAAAACCGCAAAGCCCATCGTCATCGACCGTTATCAATTCAAAAAAGATGAAGAGGGCTATCTCACCAAACTGCGGCAGCATCTTTATGTGCTCGATCTCGCCGCGCGTAAAGCCGAGTTGCTCACGCCCGGTGATTTCGATGAAGCCTTGCCCGCGTGGTCGCCCGACAACTCGACCATCGCCTTCGTGAGCAAACGCGGCCCGGAGCCCGACCGCCTCGACAATTATGACCTCTATTTGATTGACGCGAAAATCGGCGCAACGCCGCGACAACTCACCACCTTCGCAGGCCCGGATTGCCACCCCGATTGGAGCAGCCGTCCCGCATGGAGCCCGGACGGCAAAACCCTCGCTTATTTGCAAGGCGGCGAGCAAAAATTGATTTACTACGCGGGCTATCAACTCGCCGTCATTTCTGCAACAGGCGGCGCGCCGAGATTGTTGCTCCCGAACGCGGATCGCAACATGACGCAACCGCAATGGTCTGCGGAGGGCGGCTCAATCTATTTTCTATTGGAAGAGGATCGTACCACTCTGTTTGCAAAGGTTGCGGCACACGGCGGCAAGCTCGAACGCTTGTATTCCGCGCGGTGTGAGATTTTTGCTTTTGACGCACACGCGAACGGAAAAATCGCGCTGCTTGCCAGCCATGCGCAAGAGCCGTACAACGTTTTCGCCCTTGAAAACAGCACGCTGCGTGCGCTTTCGCATCATAACGAGGCCTGGCTTGCGAAACTCAAATTGGGCACGACCGAAGAGATTTCATTCCAAAGCAAAGACGGCACGAGTATCAACGGTTTTATCGTAAAGCCGCCGGACTATCAACCCGGCAAAAAGTATCCGGCCCTCTTGCGTATTCACGGCGGCCCGGTTTCGCAATTTGTGAATGAATTCATGTTTGATTGGCAGTACTTCGCCGCACGCGGATACCTCGTTATCGCCGCCAATCCGCGCGGCAGCTCCGGCCGCGGTGAAAAATTCTCTACCGCAATCTACGCGGACTGGGGCAACAAAGACGCGCAGGATGTTTTGGCCGCGGTTGACTACGCCGTCGCGCACGGCCTCGCCGATTCCGCGCGCCTCGGCGTAGGCGGCTGGAGCTACGGCGGCATTCTCACTAACTATGTCATCGCGCAAGATCAACGCTTCAAAGCCGCGGTGAGCGGTTCGAGCATTTCGAACATTCTCGCGGGCTACGGCACGGATCAATACATCCGTGAATATGAATTCGAATTGGGCACACCGTGGACCAGTCGCGATACTTGGCTCAAGCTTTCGTTTCCGTTTCTGCAAGCTGATCGCATCACCACGCCCACGCTCTTCCTCTGCGGCAAGGAAGATTTCAACGTGCCGCTGCTCAACTCCGAGCAAATGTATCAAGCGCTCAAAAGCCTGGGCCGCGACACGCAGTTGATCATTTATCCCGACCAATATCACGGCATCACCAAACCCAGCTACGCGCGCGACCGTCTCGAACGCTACCTCGCGTGGTACGACAAATATCTCATGCCGAAGAGCGCGTCAACGGCGACGAAGTAATGATAAAAGAAAAGCGCACGCAAAGCCGCCAAGGCGCAGAGAATACGCAAAGTTTTTCTTTGCGGGTTCTTTGCGTCTCTGCGCCTTGGCGTGAGAGCCTTGATTTGATTTATTGTAATGCACTCACAACGGAGTCCCTCAATGCCTAATTTCAACTTCAACCTCGAAACCAGCAAAACCGTCCCCGGCAAGCACCTGCTCGCCACGCGCGCCTTCAAATCCGGCGAGTTGATTTATCGCATCGAAAATTACAAACGAGTGAGCGAACCCAACTATCAAACCATTCAAGTCGGGCCCGAACAACACATCGAAGAGCTCGGCGCGCTCGCGTATCTCAATCACAGTTGCAACCCCGGCGTCATCGTCAACACCACGGAATTTACCGTGCGTGCGTGCCGCGACATTGCCGTGGGCGAAGAATTGAATTTTTTCTATCCCTCCACCGAATGGAAAATGGATCGCCCCTTCATCTGCCTCTGCGGCGCGCCGCAATGCATTCGCCTCGTCGCCGGCGCGTTTTACGTTTCGCTCGACGTGCTCGGCAGATACTTCATCAACGCGCACGTTCGCGAAATGGCCTTCGGCTGGCTCGAAGCCACGACCAACGAGTTGTGGAAAGTGTTGCCCGAAGGCAGCGCACGCGGCACGAACAATCTGCTCGAAGCGTGCGAAGTGCGGTGAGAAAGAACTTGGCATCAAGCAAATGCCGTGCGTATATTACAACGTCACACACGAGGGCGCCTTTATGAAACTCAGAGAAGTTAGAGTCAAAAATTTCCGTTGCCTGGTAGATGTGAGCATTCCCATCGCAGATACCACGGTTTTGATTGGCGAAAACAACTCCGGCAAGACCGCTCTACTTGACGCTTTGAAGATTGCTTTGCCACGCAACCAATCTGCTCGCGGAACGCCCTTTGACGAGTACGACTATCATATGTTCAAAGCTGGCGACTCACCGCTAACGAGCGAGGGCATTAGCATAGAATTATGGTTTCGCGAAGAAAAATCCGATGAGTGGCCCGAGCCTTTAAGTCGCGCCCTTAATGAGATTATCCAAACGGATCCGGTTAAAGACCTCGACGCCATTGGGCTTCGACTGTCAAGCCGATATGATGCGCTCGCGAAAGAGCTTATCACTAAATGGGAATTTCTAAATTTAGAGGGACAAACTCTTGGAGGAAAAGGGGGAAACCCCTCAAACTTGTCACAGTTTCTTTCTTATGTTCGGTTATTCTATTTGTCCGCGCTCCGCGACTCAGACGATGAGTTCTCACCTCGTTCACAGTTTTGGGGGCGAAT
>JABWAN010000736.1 GCA_013361015.1 Candidatus Zhuqueibacterota bacterium
TTCCTCCTCACAATGAAGAATGTATTACTCGCTCTTCTCCGTGCGCACAAAAACGACGCGTTGTTTTGCGAAGTCCGTCCATGGGCTTTGCGCCGAGGTATGCATTTGCACCACGATCGCATTGCTGCTCTCCCCAATTTTCGGGTTGCCGATCGCGCCCAAGCGCAAGCGGACGAATGTGCCGGCGGCAATGCTTTGTCCCAAGCCGGAACGTTGCACCAAGACTTTTTGCTTATCACGCTTGAGCGTGAAGCCGCCGTTGATATCCGGCGAGCCGGCAATCTGCAGTTGCGTTAAATCAAACTCCGCGGGGAACTCAAAACTGAACTCTGCTTCGGGCGCCAGCTTTTCCGTCGCGGTGAATGCAACCTCATACACCGAGGGCCTCCCAGGCTCGGCATGCAGAGCGTGAATGCGCAACTCGGTTTGTTTCTCAGACTGCGCCCACGCCCAGCTTGGCAACAAAAACATAAGCCCGCATATGAGAAGTTTGGCACGCCGAAGCTTCCCCTCTTGAGGGGGGATCGGGGAGTGTTCTTTAATTTGATTCGCCATAGACATTACACGGTTCGAAAAGTTTTGTCGCATACGATGAACAAATTTCAATGTGTCGCGCCCACAGCTTCACGATTGCAACGCAATTACGCACAAGTGTTGGTCATGCTTCAGAGTAGTACAGACGGTCTTTTTGAAATGCGAAATTACCTGCGCGGTCGCGCAGCATGTTCTGCCAGCCGGTGCGCACATCAACACTGGCCGCGCGTTGATTTTATGAGCCGGCGCGAAGTATATTTATTGCGCGCCAACAACGAATGGAAACATTGCGAAATAATTTCTCCGCAAGCTCACGCGATGCACTCAAACGACACCGGCAATAAAAGCGTGGCTCACGTGAAAAATACAAAGTTCATACCAGTGGAAAGAGGAAGAGAAGGGGTTACAAAAGCATCGAAGAAGAACAAACGGAGCGGAGAGCAGGAGAGATTGGAGGAGCACTCAGGGCTTGATCAAGCCCAATAACTCCGCGATGAACTTGAGGGCGTTTTGATTCAAAAAAATGATGGCGAATAGAAGAATGTAAAACATCAAAGTGAATTTACGATCGAGTTTGTATTCTATTCTTGCGATGTCCGCTTTTAACTCGGCTTTAAGCTCCGCGAAATCTATTTTGGTGACAAGCTCTTTCGTAAGCTCGTTTTTAAGCTCAAACTTCCTTTGGCTAATGAGGAAGTCCGCCTTTTCCGCAATCTTGGCGAGCTTTTCCTCGGCTTTTCTATCGATCACCTGCAATGTCGCGTCAACCGCGCTTACAAATTCCTGCGCTTCTTTATCGCCGAGTTTCTTTTCCAGCGATCTATACGTTTCAGGCGACAAGTGCGGGAGCAGAGCCATGATCTTTCTCTCAACGCTAATAACAAAGGCAAACCCGCGGGTTTGCCTTCTCAAATGAAATTCGAATTGGGATCGTCAGCTTATCTAAACATCGCCTTGATGCTGCCCCACGTCGCGCGGGCGCTGGAAATCGTCGGATTGACTTCGATCATCGCGGTTTCGGTCGTGCCGCCGTCTTTGTCGACGAGTTTAAGGCGATAGAAATAAACGCGACCATCGCTTTTAAATACGCTGTTGTCTTCATAGGTATATTCGGTTTTGCCGATCGTTGCGCCTTTAGCCTCAACAAAGTCGAGCTTCTCCAATTCCGTCTTATTCAAACCGCGCTGAACTTCAAAACCCTTCAGATTGATCTCGGCTTCGGAGGTCCATTTCAGCGTCACTTTATTGCGGCCCGGCTCGCCTCGAAATTCGGAAACTACGGCGCCGGCCCACGCCATGCTCACTAACAGGAGCGCTACTATTCCCATCATGCGTTTCATTTGAAAACCTCGCTTTTTTACGAACTGGCCGGAAAGTTATGGTTTTACTTTTGAGAGTCAAGCACTTTTTCCACGTCGTCGGGCGAACGCTAGTACCTAAGAGATAAATTCAGTGCAAAAAATTTAGCCATAGAATTACACGGAAACTCACGAAAGAAACTCATTTTTGTCAACGAATAAATTCTGTGCTCTTCCGTGCGATTCCGTGGCCTGATCTTTATGGCTCCGGCTCGTGCGGCTTATGTCTAGGTACCATCATTCCCAGCACAGTGAGAATGACCGAGGGGGCGGCACCGGCCCAGCCGGCGAATCAGCCGAATTCCATCTCGATTTTTTCGACCTGTTCATGCAATGCGGCCCATTCGTCCAAGTGTTTCTCCAATAGCACGTCGATTTCGCGCTGACGCTTCAGCTTTTGCGGATAAAGGATGGTGTCGCTCATCACCCTTGCATCGCATAATTCGAGGAGAAGCTCGTTCTTTTCTTTTTCAAGCGCAGCGATTTCTTTTTCCAATGCGACGACGCGTTGTTTCAATGGGCGCAGTTCTTGGGATTTCTTCTGAATTCTTTCTGCGCGCATGCGGCGATCTTCTTTACGGCTCGCTGCGGAACTTTCAACCGTGCCTTGCATTTCGTTTTCCGGAGGGCGTGCAGTCTCCACCGCGGCACGCTCCTGCTCTTTCTGCCACAGATACTCATCATAGTTGCCCGCATAACTCCGCAACCGCCCATCTTTGACTTCGACGATCTTGTTCGCAATGGCGTTGATAAATGCACGATCGTGGGAGATGAAAAGCAAGGTGCCGCTATAATCCGACAACGCATCTTCCAAAACTTGGCGCGCAAGAATATCGAGATGATTCGTCGGCTCGTCCATCGCCAAAAAATTTGCCGGACGCCCGAGCAACTTCGCCAGCGCAACACGCGCTTTTTCTCCGCCGGAAAGAACTTCTATCGGCTTAAAAACCTCGTCGCCGGAAAATAGGAACGCACCCAACAAACCCCGCCTCTGTTCGGGAAGTAAATGCCCCGTGACCGCAGTGATCTCTTCCATGATCGTCGCGTTCGGATTGAGGTTTTCCAATTGGTGCTGCGCATAATAGTCGAGCGTCACTTCGTGCCCGTAGTTGATCGCGCCGCCTTCATAGTTCAGCACGCCGGCAATCAATTTCAGCAGCGTGGATTTGCCGGCGCCGTTCGGACCGACCAGCGCAATTTTTTCGCCCCGCGTGATGGTGAAATCGAGCTGCGTGTAGACTGGGTTTGTGCCGTAACGCTTGTCGACTTTGCGCAACTGCACCACTTCCTGACCCGAGCGCGGCGGCTGCGGCAGCCGGAATTTCATGGCGCGCGCCGCCTCATTTTCGAGCTGCACGCGATCGATTCTTTCGAGCATTTTGATGCGGCTTTGCACTTGCCGAGCTTTGCTGGCTTTGTAGCGGAAGCGCTCGATGAAAAGCTCGGTTTGCTCGATCTTCTTTTGCTGATTTTTGTATTGCGCTTCCAATTGCTCGCGCCGTGCGGCCTTTTGCTCGGCGTAAGATTCGAAATCGCCGATGTAGGAATGCAGCTTATGCAAGCTGATTTCGATAATGCGCTCGGCGATGCTTTGCATGAAAACTTGATCGTGAGTGGTGAGCACGATCGTACCGGGATATTCCAGCAGAAAATTTTCCAGCCATACGATGGAATCAAGATCGAGATGGTTGGTCGGCTCATCCAACAACAGTACGTCGGGCTTGCTGAGCAGCAGCTTTGCCAATGCGACGCGCATCATCCATCCGCCGGACAAGGTCCGCAACGGCAAATAGTGCTGCTCCGGCTTGAAGCCGATGCCGGTAAGAATCGCACGGCCTTCATGTTCCAGACGATAGCCGCC
>JABWAN010000737.1 GCA_013361015.1 Candidatus Zhuqueibacterota bacterium
ATCAGAAACGCATAAAGCAAAATACCTCGGAAGACGTCGTGCAAATCTTCCTGAATGCCTTTGCCGAAACCTACGATCCACATTCGAACTACCTTTCGCCCATCGCTTCGCAAAACTTTGGCATCGACATGAGCCTCTCTCTGGAAGGCATCGGCGCGCAACTGGAGAGCGACGGCGACTATACGAAAGTGGCGCGCATCATTCCCGGCGGCCCGGCGGATTTGAGCAAGCAGCTCTGGCCGAATGACAAGATCACTGCTGTGGGCCAGGGCGAAAGTGGGGAGATGGTGGACGTCATTGGCTGGCGTTTGGATGATGTCGTGCAGCTCATTCGCGGCGTGAAAGGCAGTACCGTTCGCCTCGATGTGATCTCCTCGGGCACCGGGCCGGAAGCGCCGCCGAAGAGGCTCACGCTGGTGCGCGACCGGATCGTCCTGCGTGAGAGTGAGGCCAAGAGCGACACGATCGAGCTCGTGCAAGAAGGCCGCAAATACCGGATCGGCGTGATTGTCATTCCCTCGTTCTATTCGGATTTGGCGGCGCAACACCGGGGCGAGAAGGATTTCAAGAGCACGACGCGCGACGTGCGGCGTTTGCTGCGTGAGTTGAAAGGCGCACAAGTGGACGGCATCATCGTCGATCTCCGCGGCAACAGCGGCGGCGCGCTGCAAGAAGCTATCGAGTTGACGGGGTTGTTCTTTGATGAAGGCCCGGTGGTGCAAGTGCGCAACAGCGACGGCTCGGTCAAAGTAATGCGCGATCCGGATCGTACGGTGGAGTATAGCGGGCCGCTCGCCGTCATGGTCGATCGGCGCAGCGCTTCGGCTTCCGAAATTTTTGCAGCCGCGATTCAAGACTACAGTCGCGGAGTGATTTTGGGAAGCACCACGTTCGGCAAAGGCACGGTGCAAAATCTCATCGAGCTGGATCGCTATCTGCGCAATACGGACGCGCGACTCGGCGAATTGAAACTTACCGTTGCCAAGTTCTATCGGATCGACGGCGGCACAACGCAATATCGTGGAGTCGTACCGGACATCGCCTTTCCTTCGATTTGGGAAGAGCGCGGACTTGGCGAGAGCGAGGAAGAAAACGCTTTGCCGTGGGACAAAATTGACGCTTCGCCTTATGTCAACAAAGGCGAGGTTAAAAAGTACTTGCCGCAACTGCTCGCCAAGTCGCAGAAGCGCACGGCTTTGAATTTGGAGTTTCGTTATTTAAGCGAAGATATCCAATCCTTCAAACAGGAAAAAGAGCGCACGGAGATTTCCTTGCAAGAGAGTCTGCGCAAGCAAGAGCGCGATAAACAAGAAGAAGAGCGTTTTGCCAAAACAAATGAGCGCCGCATTGCACGCGGGCTCAAACCGTTGAAGAAGGGCGAAAAAGCGCCGGAGAATGAAAAAGCCCCGGATGCACTTTTGGAGGAAGCCACGCGCGTGCTCGCAGATTTCATCGTGCTTTCAAACTCGACGTACCAGGCGCTCGAACGGTAACCTTGGCGCATGCGAGGTCTGGAGTGATGGAGTCATGGAGCGTTGGATTCATGAAACACAGGCTCGAGAACTCCAAAGCTCCATCACTCCAATGATCTACATATCCAGGATGTCAATATTTTGTTTTAGACTAACCCACCTCTGAGGCATTTTATGCGAAAAGCTCTCGCACTTAGCATGGTCCTGTTGCTCGTGCCGGCATTGGCTTCGGCACAAAGCTTTGGCAAGAATAAAGTGCAATACCAAAGCAAGGACTGGCAATATATTCAAACCCAGCATTTCGACATCTACTTCTATCAAGGCGGCGAAGCTGCTGCCAACTTCACTGCCGCGGTCGCCGAATCTTCCGTCACTGCGTTAAAACGGACCTTCAAGTTCGAGTTGCTTGCGCGGATTCCCTTCTTGATTTATAATTCCCACAATGATTTCGAAGAGACCAACGTTTCACCGGAAATCCAGGAAGAATCCGTGGGCGGCTTCACGGAATTTTTCAAGAGCCGCATTGTGGTGCCCTATGAAGGTTCGAATGAGCAATTTCGCCACGTATTACATCATGAGCTGACGCACGCCTTTATGCTCCAGTTTTTTTACGGCGCCGGCCCGGGGGCGATTTTGCGCGGCATTACCGCCTTTCAAACGCCGGGGTGGTTGACGGAAGGCTTGGCGGAATATGAATCCATGCACTGGGATGCGGACGCAGACAACCTGATTCGCGACGCGGTGCTCAACAATTACATTCCACCTATCGATCAACTCTACGGGTTCTTCGCTTATAAAGGTGGGCAGAACCTCCTTTATTGGATGGAGCGCAGATACGGCCGCGCAAAGGTCACAGAATTCCTACAGGAATTGCGTTCTAGCCGCAATTTGAACGGGACCTTTCAGCGGGCTTTGGGCGAAAACACCGAAAAGATTTCAGAACAGTGGCACGATTGGCTCAAACAGTGGTACTGGCCGGAAATTACAAAACGCGAAGCGCCCACGGCTTTTGCGACCGCGTTTACGGATCATCGCAAGACCTCGAACTTCATCAACAACAGCCCGGCGCTTTCACCGGACGGCTCGCGGCTCGCGTATCTCTCCGATCGCTCCGGCCTGTTTGATATCTATCTTTTGAACGCAGTGGATGGCCGCAACCTCGGCCGCCTCGTGCACGGGCAAAAGCAATCCGGCTTGGAAGAGTTGAAGTGGTTGCGCCCGGGCATCAGTTGGGCGCCGGACAACAACCGCCTCGTTTTTGCCGCCAAGAGCGGATGGCAAGACGTCCTGCACATTGTCGACGTTAAGCGTCGCAAGATTATACGAACCTATCGTCCCGGCTTCGAAGGCATTTGGAGTCCAGTGTGGTCGCCCGATGGCAAAACCATCGCATTCAGCGCCATGAAGAATACGCAAACTGATTTGTACTCACTGGACACCGAAAGCGAGAACCTGACCCAGCTCACCAACGACGCTTTTTCAGATTTCGAGCCTTCCTGGACGCCCGACGGCAAAGCGCTGGCCTTCGCCTCCGATCGCCAAACTGCGGTTGATACTTCGCAAGCGCCGATTTGGCTGCGCGATTACAGGAATAGCAGTATTTACTTGATGCAAATGGCCGACAAGAGCTTGCGACGATTGACCGAGCCGAGCGAGAATGCCAACACGCCCGAGTTTTATCATAGCCCGGACACGCTTTTGTTTTTGTCACAAAAGAACGGCATCTCAAACGTTTATTTGCAGGTCCTCCCAACGGGCGAGCAGTTCCCGCTCACCAACTTGTTGGTCGGAGCGGAGCAGTTGTCAATCTCTGACGGCGGACAGCGTCTCGCCTTCACGGCGTTCTATCGCGGCGGTTATGATGTGTACTTGTGGCGCTCGCCGCTCGCGAACCTTGGCAAATACCAACAACTGGAGTTGACGGACGCCAAAAAGTATGAGCAGCTTCCCACCGACGAATTCGACGCTCCGAAACTGGCGCATATGAGCGATAGCGAAACCGAAGGCCGGCTGTATAACAACTTCATCTTCGACCGTGATTTCTCGCGCGGTACTTTGAACCTTGCTAGCGGCACAGTTACCAACGGCATGGTCAATGGCCGCGACATGCTGGCCCCGCAAAACAATCTCGCCGCCGACGGCAGCTTCAAAGTGAAGAACTATCGCCCCAAGTTCAGCATCGATTACGTTGGCGCGGTGAGCGGCTACGATCCCTTTTTCGGCTTGCAAGGTTTGGGGCAGCTCTATCTTTCCGATCTGACCGGCAACCATCAAATCGG
>JABWAN010000738.1 GCA_013361015.1 Candidatus Zhuqueibacterota bacterium
CATCAAAACTTCGAGCACCATTGTCATGATTTCTTCGCATGAGTACTCGGTAAAAAGCGGCGAAGCTAAAAGTCTTCTATTCTTACCCCGAAACGCAATAGTCGTATTGAAATCCCCCTCAGCGGCGCCTATAGCCGAGACGCTTCTGAACCTGCTTGAATGTAGTGCGCAATCAACAGCCAAAAATTGATAGCGCCATCCGGAGTTCATTCTCTCCTTCTGCAAGGTTCGATTATGGAATTGCTCCCTTCCGACTTCACGGTAGTGCTTGCCATATATTTGATGTGCAGTTGACGCAGGATCGCCGCAATATTTTTTGAAATATTTGAATAACTCTTTCCCGCCTTTCGCATAGAGCGTTTCTATCTCTTGCTGGGTTGCACCTTCGGGAACAGACAAGATCGCTCGGCGTGACTTTTTGTTTGCATTGTCGATCGCCAGGCGAATCAGTTTTTTTAACTCTGCAATAGCCAATTTGTGCTTGTGCGGAGCAAGCTTCGCATCATCAAGGCAGCCGTGATACGGGCTACTTTCATCCTGAATTCTTGGATATTCTTGTGCGATTACTTTTGTTGATTTTGCCATGTCTTGCAGCTCGTGGAATTAATTTTTCGACTGGAGTTGTGGACCCGTTATCGCCGCCCAGCGGAATTGCTGCCCAACCCCGCGCGCTTGAGCCTCGACTTCAATCCGAAAAGGGTGCTATGGTCGCGCTGCAATTGCGCGATCTTGGCGTTGAAGCGATCAACTTGTTCAAGATGTTCCGCAGCCTCGCGCAATTGCTTCAGTATGCTCACGGCTTCATCATAAGCTTTCGGTTTTCTGAGATTGATGCGCTGGAGCACCTTGTTCCACAACTCCGGCTCCTGCGCGACCAGCGCGTTGACGCGCGCGATCTTTTCTTGCCGCTCCTTGTGCTGACGCTTCTCTTCTTTTTGCTCGGCAAATTCCCGGGCCTCGCGCAGCAACTCGCCGACGGTTCTGCTTCCTTTTTGAAGCGTAAAAGACGCAGGTTTGTTTGAGGAAAGCTCTCGTAATCGTTTTAATATGCTCTGATTCAAATTGTGCTCGCCTTTTGCCAGGCGCACAAGAAAATCCGACTGCTCTTTTTTAGAAAGCTTGGCAACTGCGCGTTCCCAATCGAGCTCAGCTTTGCTCGGTTTCTCAGCGCTCGCTCGCGATGCAACTGCGATCAAGTCGCCGTCGATCTCGAAAAAATCAATGAAGCTCTTTAGAGCGGCGTTCAAGCTTTTCAAGCCAAGAGGCACGGGCGGCTCAAGCTCTTGCGCCTGCTCTTCGATTTCGTACTCTCGATTGAGTGAATGGAGCCAAGCGAGGTAGAGCATGCGCAGATCGCCGTTGATCAAATCATTGCGCAGCGCGATGAGGGAAGACAACCACCCTTCGCCCTCTAGCCATCCGCCTCTTCCTTCTTCGTCGTCGAAAAAAATATCGAGGAGCAAATGATTCTTGGTCGTAGAGAGCGTGACGTCGCCAAACGAGCAATAGGGTTGCAATGCCTTCGCCTCAACCAAAGCGCGCGGCAGGCGGAACATCAGGCGTTTCCCGCCCCAACTTGACAAGTACAACATGGCGTCGAAATACTTTTCAACGGCCTTTTTCTCGTCACGAGGAAAGTCGCCGTAGCTGTACGTGAAGATGGCTTGAGTGGAAGTCGGCGTGGTTCGACTCGACCAGCTTCCGATTTCCGCGCGCTCTTTTTCGGTTAGTGGACGGTCGAGGGATTGAAACTCGTAGTATTGATATTCGCTCATGGCCGTGAGGCGTTTTGAAACAATGGATCTACAACGCGATTTAATCTTTCGGCGGATGCCAACCCGCGCTTACCCAGCGCCGGCGGGCAGCGACAATGAATTTATGATTTAAATGAAGGGCTACTACTGTTGTTCTACCGCAAGCGGTTTTGCCGATGATTTGCACACCATCTTCACTCCATCGAAAGTGTCTTGCCCACACTTGCCGGCGAGGATTGTACAACGCTGTCCGTCTGCGCGAAATCGGATCAACGCCATCGACTTGAAAGCTCTTGTAACGATTACACCAACTGCAAGCCAGCCAGAGGTTTTCTTCTGCGGAGGTCCCCCCGAGCTTTAGCGGCACGAGGTGTTCAATCTCCAAAAATGCGCCGCTGTACTCTTGCGAGGTCAAGCAGTAACCGCAGCGATATCGGGCTTGTGCCGCAACTTTTGTGCGCAGCGCCTTTGCAATATAAAAACGGTTCATTTCGAATGAGCCGCGGAGTAAAGCCCTCTTTTGTGCAAGAGTGCGTAGGCATGCGCCTTGCGCAGCGTCACTCGGGCATACTCGTTCACCAGCCCGTCTAATTGCCGAACCTCTGCCGGCTTGAGCGGGCGTTCTCGCTGCAGGGCCGATAGCCTCCGCAAACGCGCCTGCTGTTTCGCTGACATTATGCTGCGAGCGGCTTGCCTCAGACTTTTGTCGGAAAGAGTACTCATTCCGGCCAGCTCATCAACCATTTCCGGCGGCACATCATCAAGAGAAGGTAATGCCGTATCAAGAGTTTCGACGATGACTTTCTCAATCGGGCTTTGCACTGCTTCGGCTGCGCGTTGAACGCGCTGATAAACTCTCGCAGGGATATTCAAGGTTATTGTTTGAAAAGTCATTGATCATTTCTCCTTTGTTCGATATTGCGTCCGATGGCAGCTTTTTTGCGAATAGAACTTACTCCTACAGCCTCAAGACATCAACGAGATATCTCTCACGCCTCGCCCACCTGCGGCGGCTTATTCAGCTCCTCCAAATTCCCATGCCCGTGGCCGCAATCGTTTTCGCATTTGTTGATCTTTTCTTTGATCATGGCCAGCGCCAGGGTTTCATATTCGTTTCTGGGATATTTTACCGTGACCGTGTCGCGGAAGATGTCGATCTTGATGATGATGCCCGCGCCCTTGTCAGTTTTAATCTCTTTGGCCAGCTCCGGAAATCCGCTAGGGAGGTTGTCAAATAGAGCATGCTACAGATGGTTGACTTTCGGCGTTCTTTGCATTTTTGTTTCCACTGCTGCTCCTTTGTTATTTCTCTCCGAGATCCTGATGATTCTGCACTAGGCAAACTCATAAACCGGCGTCTGAATGACACGCGCCGGTGCTTGCTGCTGCAAAATGATTTGTTGCAGCTTTTCAACGACATGCGGCGCAAAATATTGTTCGCCGGTTTCCCGGTCTACTCGTGCTGGTACGTTTTCAATAATGAAAAATTTCCCATCCTTGAACAAGGTATAAGTCACGTTTTGCTGAACGAGTTTTTCTTCTTTGAAAGGGCTATTCATAGTTACCTCCTGATTCTAAAATCTATCCACTCTGAGGGATTGGGTTCATACACCGTGATAATATTGATAAGCGGGCGCGAGGGATAGCTGCACTGAATGTGCAGCGGTCGACTTGCCTCCGTAAATCCGAGTATCAAGCAACTCGGGCCATACTTGTCATTCGGATAGTCTTCAATGATTTCACCAGCAGCGATTGCCTGGCGAATTTCAACCACTGCAATCACACGCAGAATAGACTGATCCGTTGCATGTTTCGAGAATTCAAATGCATTCGTTTCAAACTTTGCCCGGATTTCATCCACCATTGACATTCGCGTCACGCCTCGCCCACCTGCGGTGGCTTATTCAGCTCTTCCAAATTCCCGTGCCCGTGGCCGCAATCATTCTCGCATTTGTAGATTTTGTCCTTGATCAT
>JABWAN010000739.1 GCA_013361015.1 Candidatus Zhuqueibacterota bacterium
CGCCGTCTTGGCTTGCTTTTCCGCCGGGACTTCGGAGCCGGAGGTGTCAAAATAGAAATAGTCGAAATACTTCTGATGCTCGAGCTTGTCCAGGCGCACCTGCTCTTCCAGCAATTCTTCTTCGATGCGCTTCATCTCGGCATCGAAGCGCTTGATGCGCATTTCGAGATCGGCACGGCGCTCGCGCAAAACCTGATCAATCGAAGTCAGGTAGCGCGAATCCACATTGATCTTGTGTTCGCGGCGATCCAATTCTTGCAGCGTCAAATCGCTCATGCCGAAGCCGGAAAAATCCGCCCACTGCTCGAAATCGCTTTGCACTTCTTCCACTTCATAACTGGCGAGCCAGGTTTGAAATCGTTCCATGCGCCGCCGCAAATTCTGCAAATTCTCTTGCAGAATGCCGAGGTCGATCGTCAGGCTCGCAGCATTTTCATTGGAAGCGGCGGCCAGCGCGCGCAGGCTGTCAATGTCGGCCTTGATGACCTCCTGCTCGCTTTCCAAATGCGCCATGAGATTGCCCACAATCTCTTTGCGATACTCCGCGCCGCTTTCTTTGATGGCCAACGGATACTCGACGAGATAATTCACTTTTTCAATCGAGCGGTCTGCCTGGTAACTTTCCAAAGTTTTGATGAGACGATTGCGGCGTTGCAAGGCGTCCTGCGCGACTTCTGCCATGCCCATCTTTTGTGCATCTTCAATCACTTCATCGAGCGCTTGCAGTTGGCCCAGAATCCTTTGCCGTTCTTCGGTGAACTCTTCGCCCTGCATATCGCCTTTGGGACCGCGATAGTTGACGTTCAGCAAAGTGGCCTGTAAATTTTGCCGCGCGCGGGCGACGATCTCGTAGAGCGATGCATCTTGCCGCTCCAGCACTTCGCGCTCCATGCGCTCCAGCTCATTCATCTGCGCCACTATTTGTGCGCGTTCTTCATTGTAATCGCGCGAGGCTTCGAGAATACCGTGGGCATTGCTGACGTAACGTAAATCCTGCATCGCGGCTTCGGGTTGATCGAGCAAACGTTTGCAATGGGCGCTCAACACCTTCGCTTCATATGTGTAGTCCGAAATGAGATAGCTTTGGCCGAGTGTTTGGATCTGGGCGAGTGATTGCTCGACGCTGCCGAGCTTGAGAGAAGTCCACGCTTTGCCCATCAAGGTTTGATCATAGTTTTCCGCGCCGCGCGAAACTTGGTCAAAGTATCGCAGTGCTTCCTCCAACTCGCCGCGCTCGTAATAAATGAATCCGAGTTTCAACAAAGCGTTGTTGCGAATCGTCGTGATTGCCGGCGTGGACCACGGCAGAGATTCTTTGGAGATGATTTCCTTGAACAACACCAACGCCGAGGCGCTGTTGCCGCGATTGACCTGCGCGATGCCTTGCAAATAGCGGGCGGCCAGTCCGTATTTCGCCTCTGTGGAAATCAGGCCGAGCACGGAATCCGCTGCGCCAAAACGCGCGAGGCTGAGGTTGTAGTAGCCCGCCAAATAGCGCGCGCGTTCCAAAATCTTCCCTTCCACCGAGCTCGCGTTTGTTTCCAACTGCTGATAGTATTTGAAAAAAGGCTCGGGCCGGTTGAGCACATGCGCGATCGTGATCAAACGCAGCAACATCATATTCCGAATCTTGCTCTCGGGATAATCGCGCAGCACGCTCTCGTGCGCGGAAAAGGCTTCATTCAAAACGCCGCGCGCATAAACGCACTCGGCTTGATAGAAACGCACCGCGTCCCAATTGGAAAAGTATTTGCCGTATTCTTCTTGAATCTTCGCAAGCTGCTGCTCGGCGACGAGATAACGCTCTGCCGCGTAATTGAGCAGTGCGTCGGCAAGATCGCGGTTGAGCATGCGGCTGCGCTCTTTTACCGTGCCGCTTTGTATCAAATTTCTTTTGAGGATGGTGTACTGCGTGCGTCGCACTTCGAACGCGGCCACGCGATCGGCGCGCCAGGTTTGCAGCGATTGCTCAATCGTAATTTTATTTTGCGGATCGAGGCTGGGATAACCAAAAAGCTTGAGCAAATTCTTATCCAGGCTCGCGATGATTTCGCGCCGCAGGGTTTCCACGTCGATGGCTTTATCCAAGCTGGCGTGCGCCGGCCTTTCAACTTTTTCAAGCTGATTCAACAACGCGACGAATTGATCGACTTCCTTAAGATAAGCCGAAGCGGTCGCGGCCGGGCTTGTTTCATTCGTGCGCATGCCTGCGAGCACGGTTTGCAGCTTGCCCATTTGCGCTTTGGTCATGCGCACTGCGGCCGTGTCGTTCCGCACCACCGCCGCGCGCTCGAATTTTTCGAGACGCTTGTAGATGCGCAGCAGCGAATCAATCTCAACGTTGTATTCACGCACGAGTGCGGTTTTGTAGCTGCCGGTCTTGGGCGCTTCACTGTGCAGTTTGCGGCTTTCCAACACCGTCGTCAAACTATCCCGCAATGTGTCGAATTGCTCGACCAAATCTTCGCGCTGGTCGGTCTCGAGCGTACGTGAGAGCGATTTGATTTCATCCAGAATGGCGAGCACGGCGTCCAGCTCCGCGGCGTAGTTATCCACGAGGCGCTGCATATCGCCGTAGATCTGGCCAAAGCCCGCGTCGTCTTTAATATTGCCTTTGAGACCGCGTTGTTTGACTTCCGTGGTGAGATTTTTGATGTTCTCGTACAGCAAACGCTCTTGTGCCGCGGTCTCCACGAGATAATCTTTAGTCTGCTGATCGAGATAGAATTTGAGCCGCTCGTCGTACCTCACGATCTTGTCTTTATCGAAAACGTTGCTCTCTTGCGCGAAGGCCGTGGCGGCCGTTCCGAGCCAGAAGCCAAACGCGCAGACAAGCCCGAGAGTCCTTGCGCTAATTCCAACGCGATCTTTTTGTATTCCATGAAAACTCATGGCCATCCTTATGGGAGAACCTTGCGAAAGTTAAAACTTGGATAAGTATTGGTCTGCTTGCCGATCCCGATATTTCGAATTCCTCCGCCTAGCATGCTGTTATGTACTCCCAATACCAGGCGATTACGGAAGGAAATTTTACTCGTTGCTGGTTGCTCGTGGCTCGTAGCTTGTAATCAAGAACTCGCTGCCAAAAACCAAGGATCAGCATCAAGCTTCTTTTTTCTCGTCTAGAATACCTACCAAAAACTAAAATGCCGAAACCCGCAGAAAGTTTGTCTGCGCACTTCGGCATTCGTGAAGAAAATTTAATGAGTCGGAAGGGGCGCGGTGTCTGTGTTTCCGGGGTGAGTGGTTTCGCGAGGGTTGGGTGAGGTAGGCATTTTTGAGGGGAATAAAAAAAAACCCTCGATTGCGCCGAGGGTCAAAATGAAGGCGGGATAAGCGACAAATCTACGCTTTTAAAAACTGCGCGATCTTCAAGCGATTCATCGCGCGCGTCAGTGCGAGCTGCGCGCGGTCCACATCGCTTTCTTTGCGGCCTTGATGAATGCGACGTTCGGCGCGCTCTTTGGCTTGTTTGGCGCGCTCGGTATCAATTTCGGAAGCTTGTTCCGCAGTCTCGGCGAGAATGCGCACGCCCCCGGGGTACACTTCGGCAAAGCCGCCGGAGATGGCATAGTGCTTCGTCTTGTCGCCGATTTCAATTTTCACGTCGCCAATCTTCAAGCTGGTGAGAAAAGGCGTGTGCCCGGGCAATACGCCGAAGTAGCCTGCTTCACCGGGCGCGATAATGGCATTCACGTGCTCGGAAAAGGCCTTGCGTGTGGG
>JABWAN010000740.1 GCA_013361015.1 Candidatus Zhuqueibacterota bacterium
CCATCACCCGCACAAGTTGCGCGCGTTCGATGATGCGATACTTGCCACGGCTGCCCAACTCGGTGCGCAAAATTTCAGAGGCCGCCAGCCCGAGCGAAGAATCGCAGCCGATGCTCTGAAAATCGAGCACCGCAATGCGCGGCTTTTCCTCTTGCGCAAAACACGTGACCGCGAAAAAAATCCAACCAAGAACAGCCAAACGAGCACATTTGAAACACATGGCACAACCCCTTTCCTGAGTGAAAAATTTGAAACGAGCCTGCTTCAATTCCTTGCCATTCAATGCAGGAACCAAGCCGGTTTGGGCTTGCAAGCGTGTAACTGTGACAATGTGTGAAAGTGAAGAGAATTTCTCAAGATTTTGTTTTAGGCGAATGAAGGATTACAGTAAGCGCAAGTTGCGAAAACTTAATCTGCATCGGAATCATTTGTGAGGTAGTTTAGGACGGATTTTTGTTTTCTATTTCGAAGCAACCGCATTGAGGTTAATTGGAATCGGCGGAGGGCCGGAATTGAAAGACTTTTTCAGAGGAGATGTCACCATGCCTGGAAGCGCTGGCTCAAAATATGGAATCATTCAGGACGAGATTCCATTGAAAAGTTCAAAAAATTGCAGGGAAGCCAGCTCGATCAAGATAGAACGGGAGCAGACGGAACTAAGAGATTTGCGATCACTCTTGCCGCAGCTTTTTCACAAGCTACAATCTCGTCAAGTCGATGCGAAATGAAATGTCGTTTTCGCTGCTTAAATTTTGGCACGACTCGTTGGAGCATTGGCATGAGCCGCGCCATCGCGCGGCGGAGGGTCTCCATCAGAGCATGCGGGAGAACGCCAAGCTCACCTGGTTTGATATAGATCTACACAAAGCTTGCAACCTAACATGTGATCACTGCTTTTATAATGATCACTACTCCACGTCAACGTCTCCCGCGCTCGCTCCCGAATTTTTAGAAGAGGCCATTCGCCAAGCCGTCGAGATGCGAATCGAGGTCATGACGTTTAGCGGCATGGAGCCGACACTTGGCAAGAATTTTCGCGTGGCAATTCAAACAGCACGCGCGGCGCGAGACCAATACGCTCCGGCGGCAAAGATCGGATTGATAACGAATGCTCTCACTTTGCCGCAACACTTGTCATTTTTGGAGAGCGAGCCGCCGGACTTCATCGACGTCTCCATTGATGGGTGGAAGTCGCACGACCGTATCCGTGCCAATACTCGCGATCGCGTCATTGCCAATTTCAAACAGGCGAAAGCGTGTTTGCGCAACACGCGGGTGGGCACTTCAACCGTTTTGCGGAATGACAACATCGACGACGTCATTCTCATGATCGAGCGCACGGCAGAATTCAATTCGCACTTCTATTTTGAGCCTGTGGTAGCCGCGGTTGACAAGCACATACCTTCATTGGCAAGTGAGAATCTTATCCACTTCGTGCAGAGATTGCGGAGAGTGGCAGAAATTTTTCATGAGCAGGAATTGCATTTTTCGCTTTTGTTGAATGGCGATCAAGCGTTGCCATTGTTTTACCATGACCTTTTGGAACCGGAAGAGGTCGAAGAAGACGAACTGCACTCGCTCTATATTCGGCGCCGCATCGGAAGAGTGGAGATAGATTTCATTTTGCGTATCATACCGGAATACTTCTGGCGCGGAGCCCGTCTTTCTTACGATGGGTACTGGCTGGGCACGTGCGATTTATTGCAGGCCCCCGACTTCCACGAGGTCGCAAGTGGCAGCTTTATCGAAACGCCAAGTATCAAGCAGCTTTTTGAACGCTCGTTGGCACGCGACACGCTTTTTTATCAATCATTGCAAGAGTTATTTCTCAACCCTTGCGGGCATACTGAGCGGGAGCAGCAATATTGCCTGAGTTGCTTTAGCACGCGGATGGTGAAGATGATGCACCAACGTTACGGGGCTGCTTCTGCCAGCTATACTGGCGCAACAAATTTTTCGCATGACCCCTTCAGCTAACTCCATCGACGAAACCAGCGCAATCCAAGATTTCTACGACGCCTTCGCGCCGCATTACGATGCTTTTTATGAGTTGATAGATTACCCGGCGTGGGCTGCCATCATGCAACAACAACTCGATGAACTGCTGCCCGCACCGCGCCGTATTCTCGAAGCCGGATGCGGCACGGGAGCTATGTTGTGCGAGATTGCAAAGTATCCAGGTCAGAGCTGCGTGGGCGTCGATGTCAGTTCGGGTATGCTGCAAGTCTGCCGGAGCAAACTCAAGTTTGAGCCAAAGGTCGAGCTAGCGCAGAGTGATTTGTTCGCGCTTGGTTTTCAAACCGAATGTTTTGATGCCGTACTGGGCGCATTCAGTTTGCTCAACTTTTTTCCTTCCTTTTGCCGCAAGGATTTGCTCAAAGAAGTGTGGCGCATTTTGAAGCCCGGGGGCATTTTTCTCACCGATTATTTTACGACGCATCGTTACCAGCAACTCCTGCAAGCTTTGGCGCAAGGGAGGGAAGCTTCTCATCAAGAACCAGTATTCACCATTTCTCAAATTTTCCCCACACAATCCTCACAAAGCGCTCCAAGTTTTGTCGCGCACGATCAACTCATGTGCGAAAGAATTTTACGGGTCGGTGGCCAAATTCTAAAACACCCGCTCTATTTTATCGACCCGCAGCAAATGGCGCTTGACTTTAGCGCTATGGGTTTTCAAATTGTAGACAAAATTTCCCTCGTGCGCGACAGCTCTGCCACTGCTCCCAATCGTGTGACGCTGATTGGACGCAAACCATGCCCAAGCTTTACTTCGAAATAATTGACGAGTGCATCGATAAATTTCGGCTCGACGAACATCGCACGTTCAATTTTTCACTGCTTGATTTCAGGGACGAGGTTTTTCACAACTATGGCTTGAAACCTCCTCTGGAACCCGCCGCGCTCACTCTCCTACTTGAGCACGCGCAAGAATATGTGCGCCGTTTCGGCATGAGAAAACCGGCGGTGCAGAAAATCACCGACTATCTCTATGCCGACTTGAAGAACCTGCCTCCGGCAGATGAAAAAGTGCGGGAAATTTATCAGGTCTTGTTTGAAGGCCGGCCGGCTAGCACGGTGACGCACTTGAATTCAAACCATATCGCACGTTTCGTGGGATTCCTACCGCTCAAACACTATTGGGACAATTCTGGTCTGATTTACCAGCGCGTGTGCGAAGACGAAACCAGCTTCTCGAAAGTCTATCTTTGCCAATATTGCTACGACGAGCAACATTCTCGCCCGGCGGAGGTGTTATGCCGTGAAATCGAAATTCCTCAGCACGCGCTTAACCCTGATTTGCTTGAACTCACATTGAGTGAATTTCATGAGCAAAAATTCCATCCCAATGCGGAATATTTTGGCTTGCGAAACGAGGATCAGGAATTGTATGAGCTTTATGGTCCGCTCTTCGATATGCTCAATTGGGGGCCCTCGAATCTTGAGACGGTGATGAACTACTTTGAGTCGCGCAGCAAGGAGTTGTCTTTTTACAATTGTGTTTTTCCGCTGGTTTTGCACGGCATCTACTACGGCATTGCCTACTTCGATTTGCCGCCGGATTTCTTTCGTCATTTGCGTGAAGCCGCGGAAACCTTGAGCCGCATGCTCGTCAAGGGCTGGACTTACGTGCATCACTACTTTCCCGCGATCATCATTGATGCCTACAATAGCCGCATGCTCGCGCGCTTTACGCGCGGGCACGTTGATTCTACCGAGG
>JABWAN010000741.1 GCA_013361015.1 Candidatus Zhuqueibacterota bacterium
AAATTGCCGGTCGAGGTCGGTGCCTTGGATATATTCCATGACCACAAACATGCGGTTGTCGAGTTCTTTGATCAGCCCCACGTCATAGACGTGCACCAAGTTGGTGCGCGCTTGCGCATCATCCATTTCATCCATGGCCTCGGCGAGCAGGAAGGCGTCGGCGAAGATATCTTTGGCCGTCTTCAGATCGACCTGCGCGGCTTTGCTGAGCTTGACCGCCACTCGCCGTACCGGCACACCCAAGAATTGCTGTTCGCTTTTATAGACCGCGCCAAAATTGCCTTGACTAATATAGTCGCGCAACAAATAACTTTCCCGGATCGTCATGCCCACGAAAGATTTCATGTCAACGGTGTCTGGTGATTGAGGGGTTAGGAGCATTTTGCATTCTCCGAGTTAAAACTCAATCTTTCTCAACCAATTTCGCAACGATGGCCCGCGATTTTGTCTCGGTCTCTTTTACAACCTTTTGGATCTCCGCATTCGCCATGCGGAAACGCTCCAGAAACTTTTCCCAGCCATTCCCTTCTTTTTCTTGCAGCGGTTTCTCTGTCCAACGATTCAGCTCTTTTTCCAATTGCACCAGCGATGCTGAGACAACTTCCGGCAGCGGTTCCTGGGTGTCATGTTGCGGATCGAGATGGGACTTCAGGCGGTCAATCGTCCTTGCGACACACTCTGTCGGCGAGGGCGGCGCGGTTTTGGAAAACGTCACACTGATCGCCGGCTTTGCGGTGAGGCGAGGCAGTTGTTCGTCAGGCGTGAGGAAGAGTAGCTCGATGCGGTCGCTGTTTTTGTATTCTTGTTCGCGCTGGCTGGCTTCCTGCTGGATGCTGGCTTCGATTAATTCCGAGATCTTCTTGCGCACGATGCGGCCGCCTTCCTTGCCGCCGGATTTCTCGTTTTCCTGATGGCTCTGTGCTGCGATATACTTGATCAAATTTTCCGGAACGATGATGTCCTTTTCGCGCTTCTCCTTCCAGGTGCGTTGCATCAGCGACACCAGCTTGCGGCAGATGCCTTCCATCGCCGCTTGATCCAGCGGTTTGAAAATGATGATGCGCTTGATGCGCGCCAAAAATTCCGGCGAAAAGATCGGCTGGCCGCTGCGCTCGTTGACGATCTTCGTCATCTCCTCTTTCACCTTTTCGATGATTTTGTCCATCGGTTTCTTCTCTTGGGACATGGAAGAAATCGTGCTTTGCCCGGCGTTAGAAGTGAGAATGAACAGCGAGCGGTCGGCAAACGCCTTGACCCCGCGCTGGTCGGCAATCCACCCTTCATCGAACAGATTGAGAAAAGGTTTCCACACGTCGGGATGGGCCTTCTCAGCCTCGTCGAGCAGGAAAACGCAATACGGATCGGAGTTGATGTCGTTGATCAAGCGGCCGCCCTGCTCGTGCCCCACGTATCCGGCAGGCACGCCGATGATGCCGGAAATGCTGTGAGGCTCGGTGAAATTGCCCATCGTATAGGTCTGCAATTTTTTGGATGACGAATAAATCTTGGCAATCGCTTTGGCGAGCTCGCTTTTTCCCACGCCGGTCAGTCCGGCAAAGAACATCACTGAAGCGGGTTTGCCGGGATCAGTCAAGCCGGCCTTGATCAGCCGCAACTCTTCCGCAACAGCCCTGACGGCTTCATCCTGCCCCACCACCGAATTTGTCAGAATGTTTTCAAAGTCGAGCTTCTCGCCGACGCCGGAGACCGTGGCTTCGGGCACACCGCTGATCTCGGAAACCTCGCAAATGACCTTGACAACGGTCACCGTTTCATCTTTTGCGGCTTTTTGCGTTCTTTGGTAATCGATGTTCTCGCACACGCGCCGCAATATTTTTATCGCTTTTACCGGCAACCGCTCATTCATAATAAAATTCGCCGACAGGATGACCGCCCGCTCGATGGCTTTTTCCTCGATACGAACTTTATAAGCTTTCTCCAAATCGGCACCGGCAAGTTTGACGATTTTTATTGCCTCTTCTTCTTTCGGCTCTTCCACTTTGACGCGGGTCAAAAACGCGAGCATCTGCTCGTCGGCGGAAAGCAAATCCTCGTAATCGGAATTGGACATCGCCCCGATGAGGTGGAGACGATTCTCTTTCAAAGCGTTGCGCAGAATCATTTTGTTGTCCGCGCCGGACTCGGCGCGCAACAGCGGCCCCAAGCCATCGAGTATCAAAATCAAGTCGCTGCGCCCGGAGATTTGGGCAAGAAGGCCTTCGAATTTATTCCGGCTCTCTGCCGGCGGGACGTCCTGGCAATCCACCCAGAGAAAACGCTTGCGCTTCAAAAAAACGATTTTTCCTTCTGCAGCCCGTCGAGACAGTTCGCGCACCAAAGTGGTCTTGCCCACCCCGCGCAGCCCGGTGATCAAAACGTGATTGTTATCCCGCCGGTAGAGCGCTTTTTCAATGGCTTCGAAATACTGCTTATGCTGTTCGATCTCAATGGCTGGCGGCAACTTTCCCGTGCGCGCCAGATAGGTCAAATCTTCCGAAGGCAGCAGAGTTTCTGGCAGCCGGAAGGCCACCTCCTTCTTCGCTTCCTTGCGCGACTCGCGCAGATGTAGATCAAGGTGCTGCCGCATCTTTTCCAAATTGAGCGAAAGCGGGCTGCGCTGCAGCACGTCGGCGAGACGCGGAGGCATTCCTTCCAACAAAGCCAATAGTAGATGGGCGCTATGGATGCGTTGCGTTCCCCAAAGCCGCGCCGCCTTTTGAGCGGCTTTGAACAAATCGATCGCCGGTTGGCCGATGCCGTTTTTGTTTAACTCCGGCGGCTTGGCTTTCCGCTCTCCCAAGCGAAAGGCTTGATTGACGACTTCAATCACTTTGGCCGGCCCCGCTTCGAGAGCGGCCTGCAATCGGACGATTTGTTCGGCCACGCCTTCGGTTTCTCCCAACAATGCCAAAAAACAATGCGGCGCCAAGACTTGATCATATCCCAATTCTTTGGCCTGAATCGCGGCATTTTCCAGTACGGCCAGAGCGCTTTCGCTGAATTCTTCCGCGCGCAATTTGCCGGAGGCGCTGTCAAACAACGGATCGAGGCTTTCCAGTGCCAGCGTAATTTGCTGGCGGAAAAGCTCGACGCCGCGTTCGGCGTTCAGCAAGCTCAAATACTCGCGGTCTTCTGCATCAGGATGAGCAAGCACGCAACTGAGCAGCAGCTCCAACGCCACGGTTTGAATGCCCTCTTTGCCTGTTTTGAGTTCTTCCTCAAATTGATTCAAAGCGCTCAGCGTCTCGGCAGCGAAGCGCTCCTGCCTGCCGTCAAAATCAGTAGGCGTAGTGCGGGCCGGATTATAAACCTCGATGATCTCTTTCAGATCTTGCGGCGTCGAGCCCGGCTCCAACGCCTGGGCAAGCGTGGCCAAGATTTTGGCATCCTGGCTGTCGATGGCTGCCGCAAGCAGATCGCTCGGGCGCACTTTTCCGGCGGCGCGATCCGTGGCCGCAAGCAGGATGGCTTTGCTGCGCGGCTCGCCAATCTGTTCGGGAGTAAAGATATTATTTTGGAAGAACATGATTTTTATGTCCCGTCCTGAAAATAGTTGACACTTTCTTGGATGTTCCTGGGGTGCACTCCGCGATGCTGCTTACTACCATCCTCACTCCCCCACCCAGTGGGGTGTTGGGGCGGGTGGGATGGCCGGAGACGCGCTGCTTATGCGACGTGCATACTCGCTGGTGTTGGGTAGTTCAGGCTT
>JABWAN010000011.1 GCA_013361015.1 Candidatus Zhuqueibacterota bacterium
GATTCAAAGAACACAAAAACAAAACTACGCCGCATATCGTTCGCACCGCAAACGCCGCCGACAAAAATCACGGTTACCGACTTAACGTTGTAGTACTAGTTATAATCGTGATGCTCTACCCCAAGGTTGTGCTTTTCAAGCTCTCGGGTAAACTTTAAACCAACTCAAAGAGGCTATGAAAACAATGAAGCAGGAACGATTTTCTGTTCGTGAGCGGAACAGCACCCAGGCGGAACTGGGAGGTATTATTGTCAGTGTTGTGCAGACATTGGGAGATAGAGCCACAATCGTGGTTGGGCATCCGGGCTTACCGAATATAGAAAGAATGCTGCACGTAGGTGGTGCATTACTGTTCGAGACTTCAGATGGGCTCTTTGAGGTGCGGGTCATGTCAATTAGTGGTAGCGAAGTAGCAATGCTTCTAACTTATGTGTCGCCGCAGCCAGGCATCGCTGGCGGATTCGTGGATCAAGACCAGAGCAATTCACCTTTCACACCTAGTGAACTCGTTGAGATTGCGAAGAGCCTTCAACACATTCGGCTCATAATGAGCGAGCGGTCTGACGTTGCACCCGAGAAGCTCGATTTTATTTCTAGGAAACTTGACGAAATGCAAGCAGCATCTGAACGCTTCGGTAGAAAGGACTGGAAGAATCTCTTTATCGGAACTTTCACGAATACTATTTTTGCTGCTGCTCTTGATTCAACAGTTGCAAAAGCTCTTTTTGATGCAGCAGGTACAGCCTTATCGTGGCTTTGGGGCGAAGGCTTGAAACTTCTTGGTAATTGAAAAGACAGTGCCTATGAGAATGACAAAGATATCCACTGATCGCGGACAATACCTGCACAATAGAAGCACGCGCGGCCTCCCGCTCTCTGCCGAGGAACAAATCGAGCTGCAAGGCTGGTACGATGAGATGGACGAAGCTGAGGGCAAAATCTTGAACGCTGCTCGTAAAGACGTCGACGTAACTGCTTTGCGCGCGCAAATGGATGCAGTCAACCAGCAATTGCTCGCTGAAGTGAAACGCTTGCAAGAGATCACGCTTGAGAATAATCGTTTGTTGTCTATAAACATTGCTCTTCAAGAGCAACTGTTGCGCAAACTGTCAACGTAGCGCCTCCATTTAGCGTGCGGTTGCCATTCGTTCGAAGTCAATAACACGCCGCGCAGACAACTCCGCTAGGAGTGGGATGTTTATAGAGAACGTTGTGCTGCGATGGCCCTCAACTCCGCTAGGAGTGACATGTAGATTCTATTGAATTGGCGCGGGTTTTATCGCAAAAACCAAACATGCCACTCCTAACGGAGTTTCGGAAATGAAGTACGAAGCTTTGCTATAAACATTTCACTCCTAACGGAGTGCAAAGCACAAAACTGATAACTGATGACTGCTCACTGAACAATGGCCCGCACAAAAAAAGAAACCACCCAATTCGTTTGTCACAATTGCGGCCATCGGAGTTTGCGCTGGCTCGGCAAATGTCCCGAATGCGAGGGGTGGAATACTTTAGTTGAGGAGAAGGTTGCGCCGCAGCCCGCGCGTTCGACCGCGATGGTCGCGGAAAAAAGCAAGCCGCTGCCCCTGCGCGAGATTACGCACGACGAGAGCGGACGCATTCTGTGCAGCAGTCACGAACTCAATCGCGTGCTCGGCGGCGGTATTGTGCCCGGTTCTTTGATACTCTTTGGCGGCGATCCGGGCATCGGCAAATCCACGCTGCTGTTGCAAGAAGCCGCGGCGCTCGCGCAACCGAACGCGCCCGTGCTCTACGTCACCGGCGAAGAATCCGCCACGCAAACGAAAATGCGCGCGTATCGTTTGGGATTGGACTCCGCGCATCTTTACATTCAAGCGGAAACCAATCTCAACGACATTCTCGCGGCCATTCGCAATATTCAGCCGCGCTTGGTTGTCGTCGATTCGATTCAAACCGTGTATCGCCCGGAGTTCGAAAGCGCGCCCGGCACGGTGAGTCAAGTGCGCGAGTCCGCGCTCGCGTTGCTGCAGGTCGCGAAGACGAACAATATCGCGATCTTTCTTGTCGGGCATGTCACGAAAGAAGGCTATCTTGCCGGGCCGAAGGTGCTCGAGCACATGGTCGATACGCTGTTGCAATTCGAAGGCGACCGCGATCACATGTTCCGCATTTTGCGCTCCGTGAAAAATCGTTTCGGCGGCACGCGCGAGATCGGCGTATTTGAAATGCGAACGGACGGCTTGCGCGAGGTGGCAAACCCTTCAGAGATTTTTCTCTCGCAGCGCAAAGATGATATCTCCGGCTCGGTAGTGATTTGCTCGCTCGAAGGTACGCGCCCCATTCTCGTTGAGGTGCAAGCGCTGCTCACGCCGAGTTCGTACGGCATTCCCCAGCGTGTTGCGAACGGAATTGATTCGCGCCGGCTCGCGTTGTTGCTTGCGGTGTTGGAAAAGCGCGTGGGCATTCGTGTGGGCACGTTCGATGTGTTCGTGAACGTTGCCGGCGGCGTGCGCATTGATGAGCCGGCTGCTGATCTCGGCATCATTGTCGCGGCGGCTTCTTCCGTGCGCAATGCGGTGATCGATGCGCGCACGATTGTGATGGGCGAAGTCGGCCTCGGCGGCGAGGTGCGCGCCGTGCCGCAAATCGACAAACGTTTGAGCGAGGCCGCGAAGCTTGGCTTCAAATCCGCCATTGTGCCCAAATATTCGATGAAAGGATTGGAGAAGCCTGCGGGTATTGAAGTCGTGCCGGTGGAGAGAGTGGATGAGGCGCTGACGAAGTTGATCTAAACAGAAAAGGCGTTATGGCAAAAAAGATGAATGGTAGAAAAATGTTTTTGGTTTATATTCCACTGTCGCCGCGGGCTGTTTTATTTTTCCGCCACACATTTTTCTGTCATTGAGCTTTTGTTTAAACAATTGTAAGCTGCAAAGGGGATCGACGGCATGATCGAATACGACAGCGCGTGGAAAGAAATCATCGAAGAGCTTTTCGAAGATTTTATGCTCTTCTTCTTTCCCGAAATTCACACTGATATCGATTGGTCCAAAGGCTATGCGTTTTTAGACAAAGAGCTGCAGAAGATCATCAAAAGCAGCGAGACGGGCCGGCGGCACGCGGATAAGTTGGCGAAAGTGTATCTACGCGACGGCTCGGAGAAATGGCTGCTCATCCACGTTGAGGTGCAGGGCTATGAGCAAGCCGAGTTTCCCGAGCGCATGTTTGTTTACAATTATCGCTTGTTCGACAAATTCAAACGCGAAGTGGCGAGCCTTGCGCTATTGACCGACGAGAATCCCAACTATCGCGTGAGTGAATATCAACGCTCGCGTTGGGGCTGTGAAGTCATTTTTCGCTATCCCATCGTGAAGCTCATTGATTATCGCGAACGCTGGAACGAACTTGAGGTCAGTTCGAATCCGTTTGCGATTGCGGTCATGGCGTATCTCAAAGCTCTTGAAGCGCGCGGCAATGATCACGAAAAGTACACGTGGAAAAAGCATTTTCTGGTGGAGCTGTATCGTCGCGGTTTGACGAGAGAAAAGATTTTGGCGTTGTACAAGTTCATCGATTGGATCATCACCGTGCCGGAAGAATTAGAGAACGAAATTTTTGAAGAAGTCAAAGCCATCGAGGAGGCGACTATGCCACACATTACCACTGCCGAGCGAATCGGAATTAAAAAGGGCAAACAGGAAGGCATTGCCGAAAGTATTGCCACCGTTCATAAAGTTGTGGGAACGGTGATTGAGCTTAAATTCGGCGAAGCCGGTCAGGGTTTAAGCGAGCGCACGAAAAAACTACGGAGCCTCGAGGTGCTCCAACAGTTGACGGAACGGCTCAAACGCGCTTCCAACATGAATGAAGCCGAAAAAATTTTTGACGAGTTGGAGCTTGCCCAAAACTAATGTCCTTCTCCTTTCAAGTTCTTTCTCAAGACCCAAACAGCCGCGCACGCTGCGGCAAACTTACCACGGCGCACGGCGAAATTCTCACGCCGGTGTTCATGCCCGTGGGCACGCAGGGCACGGTGAAAACGCTTTCGCGCCGCGAGCTGCTTGAAGTCGGCAGCCAAATCATTCTGGGCAACACGTATCATCTCTATCTCCGACCCGGCGAAGAGTTGTTGCGCCAAGCCGGCGGTTTGCACGGCTTCGCAGCATGGCCCAAACCAATTCTCACCGACAGCGGCGGCTATCAAGTTTTCAGCCTCGCGGCGCTGCGGCAAATTTACGACAACGGTGTGCGCTTTCAGTCGCACATCGACGGCTCGCGCCATGAGTTCACGCCCGAAAGTGTGATTCGCACGCAGCGCGCACTCGGCTCGGATTTTATGATGGTGCTCGACGAATGCGCGCCGCACGCTTCCACGCGCGAGTATGTCGAGAAGTCGCTTCAACTCACCACCGCGTGGGCGAAACGATGTTTGCACGCGTGGCAAAATTCCGAAGGCTGGTACGGCCACGAGCAAACGCTCTTCGCGATCACGCAAGGCGGCACGTTTGCAGACTTGCGCCAACGCAGCACCGAGGAATTGCTGCAGCTCGAATTTCCCGGTTATGCGATCGGCGGCCTTGCCGTGGGCGAGCCGAAACCCGCGATGCTCGAAATGCTCGAGCTTTCGACCGCGCTTTTGCCGCAACACAAGCCACGTTATTTGATGGGCGTCGGCAAACCCGAAGATTTGGTGCAAGCCGTCAACTTGGGCGTGGACATGTTCGATTGCGTCATCCCCACGCGCAACGGTCGTAAGGGACAAGTCTTCACCATGCAAGGCCCGCTCAATCTGCGCAATGCGCGTTTCAAAGATGATTTCACGCCGATCGAAGCCGCATGCGATTGCTACGCGTGCCGCACGTATTCGCGCGCGTATCTCCGCCATTTGTTTTATGCGCAGGAGATCTTGGCGCTGCGCATGGCGAGCTTGCATAACATTCGTTTCTATCATCGTCTCATGGCAAGCATGCGCGCAGCGATTCAACGCAGCGCGTTCGCGGAATGGCAAGTGGAGTTTTGGAAAGAATATCGCATTGCTGATGCGAAGCAGGGCCAACGCAATCTTGTCATTCAGGCGGAATCTTTTTAAGCGCAAGCACAGTGGTTCATCTGAAAAAGATTCCTCCCATTAGACGTTCCATGGTTCCTTATCGAAATGCGAATCACGTTCATTGTTGAATTTTAAATTCATTCAATCACCTCGAATCTCATCCCAAGGAGGGAAGATGTCTTTACCCATGATGTTATTGCAGGGCACCGGCGGCGGACAGCCGAGCAGCTTGATGATGTGGATGCCGATCGTGCTCATCTTCGTCATCATGTACTTTCTCATTCTGCGTCCGCAAGCCAAGCGCCAAAAAGAACACCAAGCCATGTTGAATGCTTTACAAAAGGGCGATGACGTTGTGACCGCGGGCGGCATTTACGGCACCATCGTCGGCGTAAAAGAAAAGGAGCAAACGCTGATTGTGAAGATCGCGGACAACGTGAAAGTCGAGATCGCGCGCAGCGGCATCGCGCGCAAAATCACTCCGGCCCCATCCGCGTCTTAATCCCGCTGCGATTTGATATAAAAAAGTTGCTGTAAGCGGATTCTACGAATATAGCGGATAAGCGATGCTTCGTCCGCTGTATTCGACAAATCCGCTTACGAAAAAGTCTTTTTGGTTTTAATCAGAGCAAATTTTTTAGTGACGGAACCAGAATGCCTGTTTTAAAAATTCGCAAGTACGGCGACCCTATTTTGCGGCAGAAAGCGGCGCAGCAAACCACCTTCGAGGCCGCTTTGCAACAACAAGCCGAGGACATGATCGAAACCATGCGCGAGGCCAAAGGCATCGGCCTCGCTGCAAACCAAGTGGGCATGCCGAATGCGTTGTGCGTCGTGGAAGTCGGCTTGGTCATCGAAGGCGCGGAGCCGCGTGCCTTCGTCAATCCAGTCATCGCTGCAACCGCGGGCGAAACGGTGAGTTATGAAGAAGGCTGCTTGAGCATTCCCGACGTCAATGATGACGTCGAACGCCCGAATCAAATTCGCGTTCGGTTTCAGGATTTGGAAGGTGTATCGCACGAGGAAGAATTCGAAGGCATGCTCGCGCGCGTTCTGCAGCACGAGATCGATCATCTCAACGGCATTTTTTTCGTGGATCGATTGGGACCGCTGCGACGCAAACTGCTGAGCAAAAAACTCAAAGAGCTTGCCGAGCAAACGCAACGCGAGCTCGCGGAAGAAAAGTCGAAACGCAAGCCAAGTTGAATCGCGATTGTAGTCGTGTTTTCCGCTTTGTTCAGCCACGACCTGGCCGTGACTTCATCGTGTCGCAAACCATAACAGGTCAAGCTGAACTGCCGTGCGTGATCGCCAAAAAGTTTTTTTATGTTGGGTCGCTGCTCCACCAACGGTTCATCTTTGCTTGTTTACCTGGCCTTTATCTTTTCAAGCTAGCTGACTTCAAAGCGATGGCATTCCGCCACCTCGCTGATATTTTCAAACGCCCGGCGTGCAATGCCTGAAAAGAAGATGAATCGCATCATCACGAATCTGAGCACAAAATCGGTTACACTCATCGCCTCTAATGTTGTTATTCAGGATGCATCTTTTTGAGCTCTCGGCAGCGGTTCCAGCGCGTAAAAAGATTCCTCCCGAATGACAGAGCGAGGAGGAAAAGCGTAACTTATATAGCGCTCGAAGTAATAGGCCTGCGGCGCCTCTAATTTGATCACTCTGATGCGCAAGCGATGCGAAGATAGAGAGAAACCAGCATGCTTTTCTTTGCAGAGCCTTTGCGTCTCCGCGCCTTTGCATGGAAATTTTTACTGATTGAATGTTTAGAACAATATGTCCCTCCGCGATCTAAAAATCGTATTCATGGGCACGCCGGAGTTTGCTTTGCCCTCGCTGCAGAGCTTGTGTGAAACCGGCGCGCAAGTGGTTGCGGTCGTCACGGGCATGGACAAGCCCGCGGGCCGCGGCATGCAAATCATCGCAACGCCGATCAAACAATTTGCCCTGCAGCGTGGCATTCCCGTGCTGCAACCCGAAAAGCTCAATGACCCTGCTTTTGTTGCCGCCCTCCAACAATTGCGCGCCGATTTGTTCATTGTGGTTGCCTTTCGCATTTTGCCCGTCGAGGTGTTCACGCTTCCGCCGCGCGGCACGATCAATCTCCACGCAGCGTTGTTGCCACGCCATCGTGGCGCCGCGCCGATTCAATGGGCCATTATGAACGGCGAAACCGAAACCGGCGTGACGACTTTCTTCATCGATGAAAAAATGGACAACGGCGAGATGCTCTTGCAAGAGCGCGTTGCCATTGGCGAGAATGAAACCGCAGGAGAGTTGCATGATCGCATGGCCGTCATCGGTGCAGAGTTGCTTCTGCAAACCGTGACGCAACTCGCCGAGGGCCGCTTGCAAAGTCGCCCGCAGCAAGGCGAAATCACCCGCGCGCCGAAGATCACCAAAGAAATGGCAGAGCTTGATTGGAGCAAACCTGCGAGCGTGCTGCGCAATTGGGTACGCGGACTCAATCCCGTGCCCGGCGCGCACACACATTGGCAGGGCAAGCTACTCAAAATTTTTGCGAGTGAAGTACGTGAGCATGCTTCCTCAGAATTTCTTCCCGGCCAAGTTTGTTTGATTGATGCGCCCCACGGCGAGCTGTGGATTCAAACCGGCGAGCATGCGCTTGCGCTGCGCGAATTGCAATTGGAGGGAAAGAAAAAAATGAGCGCTGCGGAGTTTTTGCGCGGGTATCATGTGGTTTTGAATGAGCAATTTGAAAGTTCGAGTGTGATCTAAAGCACCGCCTTTGAATTGTCATTCTGTAAGAACCCTCCCAAGCGTTTGAGACATCTCGTGTTTTGAGAAGCGTTACCAGTACGCGGGAAAATCCTTGCAGGATGACTTTAGAAGAGTTATTAAAAAAGCAAAGAGTGATCAATCATCTTAGCACCAATTCCCGAACAAACCTCATGAACCCCATCGACTCCATTCTCGCCGAGCTGCAGCACGAAGCCGCGACCACGCGCAAAATGCTCGAACGCGTGCCGGAAGAATCGCTTGCGTGGAAGCCGCATGAGAAGTCGCGCACGCTCGGAGAAGTTGCCTCGCACATTGCGCATCTTCCCGGCGTGTTTATCGCGACGTTGGCACGCGAGGAGTTTGACCGCAATGAATATCAACCCGGCGCGACGGCAACCGTTGCAGATATTATCGCGACGTTCGACCGCAATGTCGCCGACGCGCTCGCGGTTTTGCCAACGCTCACAATGGCGCAACTGTCGGGCACCTGGCGCTACAAATACGGCGAGCGCGTGATCTTCGAGATGCCGCGTTTGGCCGTGCTCCGCGCGATGGGGCTCAATCATCTCATTCACCATCGCGGCCAGCTTTCGGTTTATTTGCGGTTGCTCAACGTGCCGCTGCCGCCGGTTTATGGGCCGACCGCGGATGAGGCATAAGCTCTCACGAAGAGCATTGCAAATCTTATATTGGAAATCTGCAATAAAGAGTTCGCATGCTTCGAGTACGACAAAAAGTATCACCATGACCACCCCAAAACTCAATCAACTTCTGCGCGAGCTTAAACAAGAGCTGCAAAAACTCTACGGCGATCAGCTCGTCGCGCTCATTCTGTACGGCTCGTACGCGCGCGGCGAGGCGCACGAGGATTCCGATCTCGACGTGGCAATGATTTTGACGGATTACGAACGCGCTCCGGTGGAGATAAGCCGCACAAGCGAGATTGCATCACGGCTTTCCCTCGACTATGATCAGCTTGTCGCTCTTATTCCCTTGCGGGAGAAAGATTGGCGTGAAAAACGCTCTTTTTTTCTATCCAATTTGCGAGAGGAGGGCATTGAGATTTCATGAAGCCTGAAACAACCGAGTATTTGGAAAAAGCCGAAGAAAACATTCGCGCAGCGGATATGCTCATCGCAGCACAGTTCTTCGAAATCGCGGTATCGCGCACGTATTATGCGATGTTTTATATCGCTGAAGGCCTGTTGTGGGAGGAAGGTCTGGAAAGTTCATCACACAAAGCAATTCAGTCGCAATATGGAAAACTATTTGCGAAAACCGGAAAGATTGATCCGAAATTTCATCGCCTTTTGATTAGTGGCTTCACTAAACGCCAAGCCGCGGATTATGTTAGGGGCGTGGAGTTTACCGAGCAAGACGCCATCGAAGCGGCCAATGCGGCGGAAGAATTTTTAGCCGCGGCAAAGAAATATCTCTCTCCCGAAGCTTCATCAAACCCACAAATTCCTGCAGAAGAATAGACGCAACTCACGGAGACCCGCGCGATGTCACATCCAAACGGTCATGCAACTTTAGAAAAACTTCGCCGCGAAGCGATTGGCTTGAACACGAGCTATGTTCTCGCCAACGGCGAGCGCACGCGGCGCATTTATCTCGACAGCACGGCGAGCACGCTGCGTCTTAAAGTCGTGCAGGAAGTTTTGGATCGTTATCTGCCGTACTATTCGAACACGCACAGCGTGATGCACTTCGGCGCGAAGCTTTCGACGCACGAGTATCATTGGGTGCACGACATGGTGCTTAAGTTCGTACACGCCGATCCGCAAATCTACACGACCTTCTTTCTCGGCAGCGGCACGACCGCGGGCATGAACCGTGTGGCGCGCACGCTGCGCGAGAAGCGCCCCGAGCGCGACGTGGTGCTGACTTCGATCATGGAACATCACTCGAACGATTTGCCGCATCGCAAGCACTATCGCGAAGTGGTGCACGTGCCCGCGCAGATGGCGGCGCACTCGCTCGGCTGCGTCGATCTCAACCGTATGGAACAAGCGCTCAATGAGCACAAAGGCCGGGTTAATTATATCTCACTCACCGGCGTGTCGAACGTCACTGGCATCATCAATCCCATTCATGAAGTGGCGGAGATGGCGCATCGTCACGGTGCTCTCATTGTGATAGATGCCGCGCAAATGGCGGCGCACATGCCGATCCGCATGAGCGGCCATGAAGATTCGGCGCGCAATCTGGACGTGCTCGTTCTTTCCGGTCATAAAATCTATGCGCCCGGCTCGCCCGGTGTTGTGGTCACACGCAAAGATTTATTTGCCGACATTGAGCCGCAAGAAGTCGGTGGCGGTATGGTTGATACCGTGTGGGTGAATCGCTATACCATCTCGCAACACTTTCCCGAGCGCGAAGAGGCGGGCACGCCGAACATCGTGGGTACGATTGGCTTGGGTGCGGCGCTGTATGCGTTGCACAAAGTCGGCATGGAAGTCATCGCCGAAGATGAAACGCGGCTCATTAATTACGCGCTCGAAAAGCTAAGTCAAGTGAAAGATCTCATCATTTATGGCGAGACCGATCCGTGCCTGTGCCAACGCACGGGCGCAATCTCCTTCAATCTACGCGATTTTGATCACAGCTTGACGGCCGCAGCGTTGAACGATTATTTCAACATTTCGGTACGCAATGAATGTTTCTGTGCGCATCCCTACGTGCGCGAAATGGTGATGTTGAGTTTGGCCGAAGAGGCCGAACGGCTTTCCGACGAAGAGTTGGCGAATCTCGCGGAACTGCATCGCGGCATGGTGCGCGCGAGCTTCGGTATTTACAACACCGAGAAAGACGTGGATGCGCTCGTGGCCGCGCTGCATCATATCAGCGCAAACCGCGAGCACTACAAAACGCTCTATCAGCGACTGCCCAGCGGCGACTACGTGCACAATACTTTTAAATTCGACCATGAACGATTGTTTTCAATCAAAGCCGCAGTAGACGACCTGCTCACGCATTGAGCGGTGAAGCTAGATCCGCTCAACGCCTGGATTACAGCCGTCGCGTTGCATTGGAAACTTGTTTGAGTCTAATTGAACCATGCCTGCAACAACTAACCCTCCTGTGCATACCATTCTGCTCGCGGACGATGATTATTCCGTTACGACCTCACTCGCTTTGTTGTTGAAGCAAGCCGGTTATGCCTCGCTGGTGGCGCCCAACCCGCGTGAAGCTTTGCACAAAACCGCACAGGAAAAGATCGCGCTGGTGTTGTTGGATATGAATTTCTCCCGCCAAACCACCGGTGCCGAAGGTCTCACGCTATTAAAAGAAATTAAGAAGCAGCAACCGCAGTTGCCCGTGATTCTCATGACCGCCTGGGGCTCGATTGCACTCGCCGTGCAAGGCATGCAAGCCGGCGCTTCGGATTTCATCACCAAACCGTGGAGCAACGAACAATTGCTGCATTCCGTGCGCACGGCGCTCGGGCTTGCGGTTGCGAATGCCTCCGCCAAAACCTCGCAGAGGCTTTCACGCGAAGAGCTGGACGCGCGTTATGATTTTCACGCCCTGGCCGGACACGAGCAAAAGTTTTTGCGCGTGTTGGAAATCATCGGCCGCGTGAGCGCAACCGACGCTTCGGTGCTCATCACCGGCGAAAGCGGCACCGGCAAAGAAATGATTGCGGAAGCGCTGCACCGTAACAGTTTGCGCAAAGACAAGCCGTTCATCAAAGTCAACCTCGGCGGTATTCCGGCCACACTTTTTGAAAGCGAGATGTTCGGCCATGTCAAGGGCGCGTTTACGGATGCGCGCTTTGATCGCAAAGGCCGCTTCGAATTGGCGCACGGCGGAACGATTTTTCTCGACGAGGTCGGCGATCTCGATCCGAGCTGCCAGGTAAAGCTGTTGCGCGTGCTGCAAGATCGCACCTACGAAGTCGTCGGTTCCAGCCAAACGCGCGCGGTGGACGTACGCGTGATCTCCGCGACCAACCGCAATCTCGCGGAATTGATTGAGCAAGGCCAGTTCCGTGAAGATTTGCTCTATCGTTTGAATCTCATCGCCGTGCATCTTCCTCCGTTGCGTGAGCGGCGCAGTGACATTCCGTTGCTGGCCGAGTATTTTTTGCAGAGCCTCGGCAAAGTGTATCGCCGGCCCGCGCTCGCGCTCGGCAACAGCGCGCGGCAATGGCTGCAATCCTTGCCGTGGCCGGGCAACATTCGCCAGCTAAAACATGTGATCGAACGCACGGTTCTGATGAGCAGCAAAGACGCGTTGGAAACGGAAGACTTCAACCTTGCTTTGCAAATGCAACAGGAAGAAAGCGGCAAAGACGGACTGCCTGCAGTGGGCAGTATGACGCTCGATGACATGGAAAGAGCGATGATCGAAAAAGCGTTGCGGTTTTACGAAGGCAACATCACCAAAGTCGCGGAGGCGCTCGGACTGAGCCGCGCCGCGCTGTATCGCCGCTTTGAAAAATTCGGAATCACGCCGTGAGCTTGCGCGGAAAGTTCATTCTCTATCTGCTGTTTCTACACTCCGCCTTTGCCGCCTTCGCCGTCTACTTTTTGTGGGCGCATCGCGTGTGGCTGTTGGCTCTCGAAGCGTTTTTTTTGCTCTCTTTTGTGCTCTCGTATAGACTGTTTCACTCCTTGCTCAAGCCCATCGAGTTAGTCAATAGCGGCGTCGAAACGCTGAAGCATCGCGACTACTCCTCAAAATTCCTTCCCATCAAACAGCCGGAGCTGGACCGTCTGATTGAAGTATACAATCAAATGGTTGACGGGTTGCGCGAAGAGCGCATTCGTTTGCAGGAACAGCATTTTTTTCTCGACAAAGTGCTCACGGCTTCGCCCTCGGGCATTATCACGTTTGATTTTGAGGAGCGCGTGGTTCTGATCAATCCGAGCGCGGCGAAAATGTTGCAGAGGGAGGCGCGTGAAGTCATCGGCAAACGGCTGAGAGATTTGCATTTTCCGTTTGCAGAGAGCCTGCAGCGGCTGCAAATGAATGAAGCGCAAGTGCTCCCGCTGCAGGGCAGCCGGCGGGTGAAATGCCAAAAGTCATTGTTTATGGATCAAGGCTTCGCGCGCAGTTTTATTTTGATGGAAGAGTTGACGGAAGAACTGCGGCGTTCGGAAAAGGCCGCTTATGAAAAGCTCATTCGCATGATGTCACACGAAGTCAATAATTCCGTGGGCGCGGTCAATTCGCTTTTGCATTCTTTCTTGCATTATAAAGAGCAGCTTCGCGACGAAGATCGCGCAGACTTCACGAACGCATTGCAAGTGGCGATTGCACGCAGCGGCCATTTGAATGCGTTCATGCGCGGCTTTGCGGAAGTCGTGCGCCTGCCGCGCCCCAATTTGCAGCCGTGCAACGTGCAGGAATTGTTGGAAGAGATTGTACTGCTTTTTCAAGCGGAGAGCAGAGTAAAAAACGTCGTTTGGAAATGGGAAGTGCAAACGCCGCTCGCGCCGATTGCGTTGGATCGTAGTCAAATGGAGCAAGCGTTCATGAACATTTGTAAAAACGCAATGGAGGCTATCGCCGAGAGCGGAACGATTACGATTCGACTGGGCAAAAAGCAGGAGAGAAGTTTCGCGGTGATCGAAGACACCGGCGCCGGCATTTCGCCGGAAGTGCGAGCGCAGCTTTTCACGCCGTTTTTTAGCACAAAGGCCAACGGCCAAGGCTTGGGTTTAACATTGATTCAAGAAATTTTGAAGCAACATCAATTCGAGTTCTCGCTGGAGAGTTTGCCCGGCGGACCGACGCAATTTGCGATTTATTTTTGACGCAGCAGCAGCAGTTTTGTGCTCGCCTCAAAATGAGCCGTCTGTATTTTGCAAATGTAGACACCGCTCGCCAACGGCTCGTGATTTCTACCGACACCGTTCCAAGCGATTTGGTGTTTTCCGGCCTCAACGATTTTATCAATTAAAGTGAAGACTTCGCGGCCGAGCACGTCGTAGATTTTCAACGTGACTTGCTCGGTGCGGAGCAAATCGAAGTGAATGAGGGAGCTGTTTCGACCGCGATGAGTGAAGGGATTGGGATGACTCGGATAAAGCTTGTACGCGCGCGGCACTAACGGATTTTCTTTCGGCTCTTCTTCCACACTCACCGGGGTTCCAAACTTTCCCACCGCATAAGCCGGCTCCAGCGTCCATTCCGTGCGATTGCCGCTTTGATCTTGCACGCAGATCTTGAGGTCGATAGCCGCGGAATCGAAATTGGTGGTGTGGGAGAGATCGGCGGAGTAGAGACGGCCCATAGCAAATTGTAAATATGCGAAGGTGGTATCTTGCAAGAGATGAGTCAATCCGATTTTTTGCCAAGAGTTCATGCCGTATCGTCTGCAGTAAAGCTTGGTGGAATCTATAATGATGGGTCGATATTCCCATTTCCCATCATGAACACGAAGAAAATCAGCGGCGGAAACAAACAACTTTGCAGACTCATTGGTTTTGACCTTCCCAGTGGGTTTGCCTGTTGAATCGAGAAGCTTAAATGAAGTGAGCCTAGCCGGATCGGCGTCTGCTTGCCGCAGATCAAAGTGTGTCGTCAATTTTGCGGTTCCGCGAACGCCCTCGACAAAATAGTTTTGGTGGCTCACTTCTAGGCGATAGCGACCCGGCGCAACGCCTACTGGCACAAATTTGACCCAGTCCTCGGCAATTAGCAATCTATCTTGTTCGTCATAAATAGCGTATCGAGCCCGGTAAGCATCGGCATGTCTAATTTCATTCAAGGAGCCACGGAAGTTAATTATGGCGGCAATATTTGATTTCCCCCACTTGTTGTTTTCGTGCAATGCGACACCATAAATAGGCGCACCGCCAAAAGACATTTCGCCTCCGCTTGGCGATATGTAAGTATCCGGCCTCAACAGGAAAAAACTTGCCAAGCTATCTCCCACGACTTTGAAGCCGCCCGCCTGGACCCAATCACCGACGTAATTATCAAAATCCAAAGCAACGTCTCTGGCATTTCCACTGGTTGAAAAACGATACTTATCACTAACGTCTGGCGTAAGGTAGAATTTACCTTCCCATGTCAAAGACCGAATCGGCGTGAGCTTGTCGAAAACGACATTGAAGATGTAGATAGCGTCTCCAGGAACGATGCCCGTGACGGCATTGGGAAAACTGATGCTACGATTGTTGCTGTTGGGAGGGTAAGTAATTTTCAAGTATTGCATGATAAAATCAAACGGCGTGTTCGCCAAAGTTACATTTTCCTTTAGACCGTTGATCGCTTGGTGTTGCACAACTCGGATAGCGTTTTCACTGTCCAAATCTTCCTGAAACTCACCGGTACCCAATAAAAACCTTGATGAGAAATCCGAAACGAACATTCCCTGATCGGTGAAGCGATACAGGCCCCACAAATAAAGACGCGAGGAATCTGGAAAGACGAAGACATAATTCTTCTGCGCGTTTTTGAGTGAAGAGAGTAGGCGGCCACTTTCATCCACTCCTTCAAGAATCACACGATGGGTCGCCTCGGTTGAATTGACCAATAGATTTATGTATCCCGCGATGTCCAGCTTTTCCTTCACAACGACCTTTATCTCGTTGCTTAAAAACATCGTAAGCAAGTCGTAATGGCCTTTGGGGGCAATAAACTCAAACGTGTAGGGATCTATCATTTGCACCTCGGGCCTCAATATGCTGTTGAAGAAAACATTCTTATCATTGGAAATGACGAACTCTGCCAATGGCTGATCAAACGTCAAAACCACTTTTGCCGCTTTCACGAATGCCCACGGTAGTTGCAGGCGATCTTTGGAGCCATTGAGGTGAACCGTTCCCGCATACGTGAATGAACCTTCCTGAGGATAGGGCACCACATTATTCATAACGTTGAGAGTCATAGTAACGCGCTGAGTGTCACCATGAGCAAGGCTGAAGTTCGCAGGCGCGGCTTGCAGTTGAATGCCGGACTGAAGCCCGTCGATGGCAATGTCAAAGCTTTGTTGCAGGGAAGAGTGATTTATAATCAGCACCGTATCAACCTTCGTCCATATCGTCTCGCCCGCGCTATCCAAGCCGTAACTCAAATGAGCCGGTATGGCAAAAACGCCGGTTTGGGCGGCATTCAGAGCATCAATCCGCCCGGCCCCCTGAACCATTACTTCTTCACCGAGGTCAATTGCTGAAGTTATGAGCGCCGATTTGATCTGAGCTGGACTCCAATTGTGATGAATTGCTTTTAGCAAAGCGCATACACCTGCAACATGCGGCGTGGCGAAAGAAGTTCCATTTGCCTGGTGAGAACCGGCCTGCAACGCTAATGAGCGAATGTTAACGCCTGGAGCAACGACTTCCGGCTTGATCGAGTAGATTTTTGCGTTGGGTGCTTTTGAGCTGAAATCGGCAATTCGATCTTGTTTGTCGCTCGCCCCTGCTGTGATTGCTAGCCTTGCAGTTCCAGGGCTACTGATGGATCTGAAATTGCCAACGTTGCCGGCTGAAATGCAAAATGTGACGCCAAGCTTGACGGCGTTGTCAACCGCAGTGGAAACGGCGTCATCTGGCTGCCCTAGTCCGCCCAGGCTGATATTTGCGACGTCGACTTTATCGGAGAAGTCGTTATCATCGTTTGGATCGACAGCGCGCTCGATCCCTGCTATGACTTGGGATTGTTGGCCGTAGCCGTTTTGGTCGAGCACTTTGAAACCCATAAGCAAAGCCTTGGGGGCGACGCCTTTAATGCTGTCGCCCTCGGCAGCCACGATGCCGGCGACAAACGTGCCGTGCCCGTTGTCGTCCATAGGGTCGGCATCACGATTAATGATGTCATAGCCCCCGATAACCTTGAACCCTGGGCCGAATCCGCCGCCCAAAGCCGGGTGACGATAATCAATACCAGTGTCGAGTATACCAACGACAACGCTGTCGCCTTGAGTTCCGTATTGATGCCAAACCGAATCTGCACGAATGAGCGGCACGCTTTCATCTAGGAACGCTTCGACCTTATTGTCCCAATGGATTCGCTTGATATAAGGGAGATGGTGGATTTGCTGTAAAGCTAGGCGTGAAACTTTCAAGCTGGCGCCAAAAAAAGCTTTGTAAAACTTTCGGCCAATTTGCGGCTTTACCAAGAGCTCTCGAAAAGCGCTTGGCAGTAATTGCTGCGTGCCTTGCAAATCATCGGCAAATTGTCGGAAGCGCTCTATAAAAATTGGTGTGAAAGCAGCGGCTGGCGAATGACTCCTCTGCTGAAGAAAAAGCGCCGGTTCTTTGAATTCAACGATAACATTCAAAACCTCGGTCAAATCTATATCATTGACAAATGTTTGTCCGTCACGGGTAAGGAGAAAATTATAAAAATGACCTGGGTGTTGTAGAATAAGCTGGCTCTGAGGTTGTAGCGGTTTTGAGATCGAAAAACCCCTTTGTTGAAGCGGGAAATGAGTTTCTTGTTGCCCATAGAGGCCGCTATTGATCAAAAGCAAAAAAATGTAGCAAAGCTTTTCCCTAGATTTCATCATGAATTCACCCTTCTTTCTGTTAAAAAAAAATCAAAGTATCGTTCTTTGTCGTGATCTCAGAAGCCTCGTTTGGGCACGCCAGAGACAATCTGACGTGCCCATTATATATTCGAACAAAAATAACAGAAGCCTTTACGTGGGGCGGAAAAATCTGCACGGTTTCTGCTCAAATTACTGGCAACTTGCGTTGCTGCCATTCAAATGACCCCGCAGATAGCCAATCCACAAAAAGCCACCAGAGGAGCTTATGATGCCGTCGAGCGCATCAATATCACCATCGTCGTCGAAACGATAGGATGAAAAATTCGCAAACGGACTGCTATAAGTTCCGGAAGGTGTTGAGGGTGGAAAATCTCTATAGCTTTCCGAGTATACGCCTGCTCCTTTAAAATCAGCAAGGATCTGTCGGATTGAAAAGGGCGGTGCCGGTGGATACTCATTCGTGAAATTGATTGTGATTCTGTGTTTCCACGTCTCGTAGCAGGAGTTCACAGGATAGTTGCGAACCCTGAACGTAACATAGCCGTTGATGATGAAATACTCTTGATACATGACGTAATAGTCCGTGCCCAAGCCTTCGGTCGCGCTTTCTTCAAAGCTTGCCCACAGATGTTGCGGCAGGTCGATTGATTTTTCCGTGTCGGATTCATACGCTGTTCCATCGCTGAACTTGATCTTACCTTTCAATTTGATGGAAGTGGGCAACTTGTTGTCTTCGCTTTTCTGCATGCGAGAGAGTACATCGAGTTGTCTCGACTTTTCAACGACTGATTCGCTTGGGTTCTTGCTGCAGCCCAGGGCCAGCAACAAAAACACGATACCGAGCAACGCAACGAAGCTTTTCATACTGCCTCCGATGAATTTGAATTGAGAGTTTGAAGTTCACTCACCTTCACTTTTGGACTAAAAATGAAGCAGGATGTCATTGAGGCAGCCGCAAAGGAACCTATTGCTTCTCAAAACGCCAATGTTTATGATTGGTTGCTATTTGTTGTGAGAAGCTTTGGTAGTCTCTTCATAGGCTGCCAGAGCTTTTCTTTTTGGAGTACGGACGGAAAGCATGTTTGCGTGGCCTTACCTATCCGATAGCCCATCTGCCTGGAAAAAGACATTTGCTCATAGCATCACCGACCGAAACAACAGCGTTAAACACGGACAAACAACGCACAAGTACAGAATGGCGGCGGAGTTGACCGGTCGTCTCCTGCTCAGCAGCAACGAAAACAACTTCCCGCTGCATCCCCGACTGTGGTGCTGAGAAGTGTGGTGCTGAGAAGTGTGGTGCTGAGAA
>JABWAN010000742.1 GCA_013361015.1 Candidatus Zhuqueibacterota bacterium
CTTCGAAGTTTTATGGACGCATGCCCTGCACACGCTCCGGCGCTTTCCGATGGTGCTGTTGAGCGCGGCCATCGGCACGGGCGCAGCGCTGTACATGATGGAAAAAGACGCGTGGGAAAAACTGCCCGCGTTGCAAAATGTTTTGCCCGCGGCCATCTTGGGTGTGTCGCTGTTCTTCGTGCTCACCGTGCTCGCAGAAAAACGGCAATGGCTGCAATGGGTGCATGCGCTCGCGCAAACCCTCGGCGGCCTCGCGCTCGTGTTTTATTATTTCAGTTTACCCGACGACGGCTTCTCGCAGCACGAAGCGCATGCGATGCGTTTCGCGCTTTTCTTCCTCGCCAGCCACAGCCTCGTGGCGTTTGCGCCTTATGCCGGTAAAGGCGAACTCAACGGCTTTTGGCAATACAACAAAACGCTGCTGCTCCGTTTTCTCACTGCCGCGTTTTATTCCGCCGCACTCTTTATCGGTTTGGCCGTAGCTTTGCTCGCAGTGGATCAACTTTTCGAGTTGAATGTCAAGGAGGAGCGCTACGGCCAGTTGTTCTTTGTGATTGGCGGCTTGTTCAACACGTGGTTCTTCCTCGCCGGCGCGCCGAAGGATTTTGCCGCGCTCGAGCGCGAGCGCGATTATCCCAAAGGCCTCAAAGTTTTCACGCAGTACGTGCTCCTGCCGCTCGTCGTCATCTATCTCACAATCTTGTATGCGTATGAAGCGAAGATCATTCTGGAATGGGATTGGCCCAAAGGCTGGGTCGCGAATCTGGTTTTGGCGTTTTCCGTGGTGGGCATTTTGGCGTTGCTGCTCCTGCATCCCGTGCAACAACAGAGCGAGAACAAGTGGGTGCTGCGCTTCGGCAAATGGTACTACGTCGCACTCATTCCGCTCGTCATCATGCTGCTGCTCGCGATTCAACGCCGCATCTCCGACTATGGCATCACGGAGAGCCGCTACTTCGTGCTTGCGATGGGCCTTGCGCTCGCGGTAGTCGTGGTGTATTTCATTGCGAGCCGCGCCAAAAACATCAAAATCATTCCCATGTTACTGTGCGGCCTCGCGTTTTTTTCCGCGTTTGGGCCCTGGGGCGCGTTCACGGTTTCGCGCAAGAGCCAAACGTATCGGCTCGAACGCTTGTTGGCGAAGAACAATTTGTTGCGTGATGGCTTCGCTACGAAAGCCGTGCAGGCTCCGCCGAAGGAAGACGTCGATCAAATCTATTCCATCTTACGTTATTTGAACGAGCGCCACGGAAAGGAGGCATTACAGCCGCTCTTCAAAGAAAACCTGGAAACGCTACTCACACCCTCGGATTCCACGAAGATTGTTGCGCGCCATAATCTGCCCAGACTCACGCTGGAGTTGCTGGAATTGCAATTGGGTGAGCAGACGGGGTCGGGCTATTGGCATCTCGAAGCGCAACAAGAGACGCTCCTGCCTGTTGCCGGTTTCGAAACGCTCATTCATCTGCGCGGTTTGGGTAAAAAAGATTCCACGCAAAGTTTTACTGATGAGACCAAGCGTTATACTTTTTCTTTAGATAAAGACCGGCGCAGTCTCCATCTCATTGTGCAAGACACTCACAGCGACACTTTGCGCTTCGAGCTTGCACCGTGGATTTCGAATCATTTGCACGCAACCTCGGACGCGCCTCACGGCCGGATGCAGTTGCCGCGAGAAAAGCTCGCGCTCGAACAAGCGTTGTCGGATTTGGAAGCGAAGATATATTTCAATCGCGTGAACGGCTCACACGAAAACGGCGTGCTAAAGGTGAACTGGCTCGACGCCGAAGTCTTGCTGCGCCGGCGAGAACCACAGCAGGCACGCTGATTTTCTGGAAAAAGCAAGGATCAAAGCTGATCTTGAACTAGATTCAAATCAATCCTTGGAATCCAGGCTTTTCCGCTTCTTCTGCGTTCAAAAGCTTTTGAAAAATCACAAAGGAACCCCTCATGTCCGTTGCGCAACATCTCAAAATCAAGCTTTCCGAATATGATCGCCGGATTCGCACGTTCATTCCCAATTATGAAGAAATGTTGGACGCCGCGGCGAGTGTTTTGCATTTGCTCGCAGAAAGGCAGCCCACCATTGTCGATCTCGGCATCGGCACGGGCGGCTTGTCGGCGCGTTGCCTCCGCGTCAAACCCCAGGCACGAGTTTGCGGCTGTGATAGTGACAACGCGATACTCGCCATGGCGAAACGGCGGCTTGCAAAAGTCTCGCAGCGCGAACATGAATTCGTCTTCGGCGATTTTCTCGACGCGGCCTTGCCGAAGTGCGATGCGGTCGTGGCCTCACTCGCATTGCATCACATTACGACGCGCGCGCGGAAACAGGAACTCTATGCGCGTTGTTTTGCCGCACTGCGTCCCGGCGGCGTGCTTGTGAATGCCGATTGTTGTCCGGCGCAGCATGCCAAACTCGCACAGCAACACCAACTGAACTGGCAAACCCACCTCGAGCAGTACTATACGGCAAAACAAACACAGGGCTTCTTTGCGGCGTGGGCCGCGGAAGATACTTATTTCCCTTTGCTGCACGAACTTGAAATGATGCGCGCCGCGGGGTTCAAAGTAGAAGTGCCGTGGCGGCGCGCCCCCATGGCCGTGGTCGTGGGGATTAAAACAAGGTAGCCGTGCGGCACGCGGTTCGTCATGGCTCCCTTCGTATCGCAACATTCATGTGGGGTGTAATGCTTGGCACCAACATGCATGTTGCGGTACGTCACGTATAGACGGCGCGCACGCGCTCGACGATTTTGCGAAACGCTGCAAGGTGCTCGAACGTTGCGCCAAAGTCGAGGCGATCAAGATCGTGGCCAACTTCATCGCAGTGATCGCCGAGCCAAAGCTCCGCGTCAAACTCTCCCCATCGTGCGGAGCCGACACTCACCAAGCCGTCATTCTCCTCTCCGGTTTTGCGTTTGATATACTTGTATGCCGGATATAAAAGCTTCGCCGTCTTTCGCCCGCTTTTTCTTCCTGCGCCCGCCACGGAAAAATATTTCACCGCGGCATGATCTCGATATTTTTGGTTGAAGCCCGCGCACGCTGTGCTCGTCAAGTCGTGCAAGCCTGCGAGCGAAATGCCGAATTTCTCCAGCCGCCCGCGAATTCTCCACGCGAAAAAACGCCGCAAGAGCGCCCAGCCGAATCCGCCCAACCCCGCAATGAGGAGATCGGCGATCGGCGAGCCGTAATGCGGCGTCGAGATAGTGGTGAGCGACGCGATGTGTGCGGCAATGTTGTCGGGATGATCGCGAGAAAGAATCGCGCGGCTATCCAAACCACCCATGCTGTGTCCGATGAGGTGCGTTTCCTGCTGTGGATCGAGTGCGTTGAGCGCGTTGCGTTCTGGCTCGGTTTCGGGCGGTAATTTTCCCAACGCCACGAGAATTTGCCGGCGCAGTTGCTCGCTCCGCTTAGCCACCCCGTCGTCGGGATCTACTTCGGTGACCAACACTTTGGCTGCAAAATTCGCTTCGAGATAAGACTTCACGCCGTTGAAATACTCGACCCCGAGTTTTTTTCGGAAACCAAGGAAGCCATGAGCTAGGACGAGATTCATAATGCCCTCCGAGGCTAGGTGCGTATGAGAAAATCAAACACAAATAAAACTCTGAAAGTTATGAACTCGGATTACAAGGATCGGACGGATTGACGCAGATAAAGCCAAAATAAAAAATTCGCGTCATTCGTGCTCAAAGGCT
>JABWAN010000743.1 GCA_013361015.1 Candidatus Zhuqueibacterota bacterium
CCTCCAGATTCGTCTCGACCATAGAATCGCTGTCGAATATCTTTGAGAGAACCAGCAACACCGCCGAGAGAAATATGAAAATCAAGAAGCGAAGCGTTACCCCAATCACTATTCATTTTTCGCTTCCTCTTTGCACTAGCGCAAAGTTCTTCCGCCAGCCAATAACCGCGATAAAAAGGATACTTGGTTTTAATGATCGCCACGCCGGCGCTAGCCGTCAAGCTTTCGCCATTGATTTTGGTTTCCTGGAATTTCTCGATGAACAATTTCGCGAAGTAAATTCCCAGCTTACCGTCACAAACAAAAGTCACGTCGTCACCACCGAGGATAATGGGGCGGATAGGGAGAATTTTCTTACCTTCCAGTTTAGGATGCGAATGATCGTCGAAACCAAGGGAGTCCATAATTTTGCCATACTTTTCTGTGGAGGTTTGAACGACCGCTTTGAATGCAGACCTTGTCGTCTCATCAACATCTACCGAGAGCCTACGAATCGCTCCAAGGTTTTCAGCCGCTTTAAAACTTTGACCAATATCATTGCCGTCTATATGAACGATTGCAATATGACTATCTTCCCCTTCAATGCCGCCGAGCTTGTCCAATTCATCGGGAAAACAATATCTGCCTTGTAGGTGGGCCCGGTATTCATTTTCGATTTCGTCTTTAGATTCGGCCGCCGCTTCGATCCTGGCATTGACATTGGCCGAAACATAAGCTTTAATGTTCTTATTGTACGTCTCTACCGAAATGCCGCTGCGCGCACACTCCGCCGTAATGCCATGCCTGGGCAGTGAAGTGATTGGGCAATGACGTGATTTGTTTGCCTCCAATTGTCTAAAAAGTTCTTTCAGATTTTCCTTGAATTGGGCTGGCGCTATTGAAAATCGACTGTACGCCACTGCTGTTGTAAGCCCAGGGGCGTGGATGAGCAAAAGCTTGGTCCATGCTTCAATAAACTTTTGAGCCTGGCTCTCAGTTTGAAAAAATAGCAGTGCGTTGCCGCCGCCAATATAACCGACATCCACTGTTTTGGAGCAATCCGGTATTTCAGCGATAGATGTCTTCCAGTCATTGAGGTGGGAATATTCCTCAGCATAGCTTCGCCTGGTAATCGTGGATAAAGCGCAAACGAGATAGCTGCGGTAAATTTCCCTCACCAAGTGGGACGCTCCAAGGTTCTCTTTTAGCTTATTGCTTTGGAAGATGTAGTTTTGAATGGAAACAGTATCGAGCAACACCGCGTTGCAGTCACTCATGGGAACTCCTCCACTGATTTTAGTCAAAGACAAATTTCTCTATTTTGTTCAGATATGATTCTTCATTGCGTAGGTCAGCTAATCCAAGCGCAAGAACATTCTTTCGGTCACAGCCTGTCTCATATTCAAGCTCTTCCTGAAGCAAATCGGTATGCGGTTTTTCCAAACCGGCAACAATGATCGCCCGCGCTTCATCACCACCAATCTGCCTACATCTTTGAATAATTTCGAAGCCTTTATTTTTCGCTTCAGGTTTCTTACTGCCCTTGTAGGAGGAGAGGCCCGTTAGGTGATAGCCATGAAGCAAAATAATATCCAATTCAAAATATGTACGCCATGTCGATTTTCGAATTTCCCAGTTTTGCAGTACCCCGTCGGGATTGTTCAGTTTACTACCAAGTTTTTCTTGAATCTGTTGCGCAAGGTACGTTTCTAGCCAGTGGCCATCTTTGATATCCGCTTTTTTGCCGGGTTGAATGTATTGCTGAAACAGTTGCTTAGCTTCTTCAAGGTTCGCCGGACTATCATGGTTTTTCCTTACAAAATCATGCAATGCTATCAAATCCTCAAATTCAACCTGCACCTTTTGCCGCAAATCGTCTGTTTCAATACCGTCCTCGCCCACAAAACGCTCGATGCCGTAATTGTCCACGACTAACCGAAAGTTGTTAGCGTCGAGATAAGAAAATGGATGTTGTCCACGTTTTTGCAGCTCCTGCAATCGCCGGTACACGTGGGTGGCCATAGCTTTGGTACCACCAGTGTAGTTAAGGTGGAAGCTTTGGTTGGCTTGCCATCCTCTCAACATTTTATTTTCGATCTCTCTGAGAATCGTTGCGGCATCGCTGACATCTGTGAGTGAAATCTTCTCTAATGGAAATTTCAGGCTAACATGTTTGCCTTGCCATCTTTTCCGTAGCAACGTTTCTAATTTTTTCGCTTGCCGGTTCGTACTGGCTTGAAAGTTATTCTCTTCCGAGTACAGCAACCAAATGGTCTGAAGCTTCGAATTGTTTTGCAAAAAATAATCAGCGACTACAAAATTGGGTAGCGGATTTGTGCCAACCAATAAAATCAAATGGTCGCAACCCAACGTTTCTGAAATTGGATTCTCTGCCATTTCATTTCTCCAATGCTCCAATCAAATCATCATAATCAATAATACTAAAACAAGCAAAACCAACAACCTTGCCACAATCTTGTCATTCCTCCACGCGAATCAACCTTCCGTCCAACTTGAGCCCGTAGCATTTGCCATAACGGCCGACGGCGCTAATCCGATAAAGCTCGGCAGTTTCCATGTCCGCAAGTGCAATATCCAGCTTGCGGTTGATCTTGCTGATGTATTGCAGCAGCCTTTCCAAAGTCAGGCCCTTGTCGCGCTGCAAAGAGTCTTCAAAGCGCTTGAGCATACCAGCGGCTACTTCGAGAATGCGATATCTGGCTTTCAAGTCTTCCACGCTCGCGGCACGTAAAAAGGCACTGCCTTCCGGCTTTTCAAAATACTGCTCATAAGCCTCGCGCGGGATGGACGGCAGTCGCTTTTGACTGCGCTCGGCAAAGTGCCAGTACAAGCAAAACTCGATGGGCGGCAGCTCGATTTCCCGGCCGCCGATGCGCAACAGCCGCCGCTGGGGAACGAGTTGCAGCATGGGCGCGCGCGACAGCGCGGCAATTTCGGCTTGCGTCCATTGCAGCAACTCTGCGAAAGAGGCGCGGCGCTCGAGAACTTCCACCGGCAAACGCTCCCGCAAGCGAACATACGGGATCTCCACCAACTCCACCTTAACTTTGGCGCTGTCGAACTCGCGGCCATCGGCCAAGGGCAAAATTTGCGAAACCGGCGCCGGATAATAAAACTCCGCATGGTGCTCGGCCTCCGGCGGGGTGAGCAGCACGTGATAGAGCTTGTCCTGCTCGCGGCCCAGCATCTGCATGACCAGCGCCATGTAGGTGCTCATCGTCTTCCGGCCGCCGGCGAGGGAACAGTGCACGGCGGTCTTCGGATCGCTGGTCTTTTCCCACAGCACGCGCAAGATCAGCTCAAGAAAAGTTTCGCTGTCCTGACGGTTACGAATATCCGGCAATGGCAGCAACCCATCCTGCGCCACAAAAATCCGGTCGCCTGAAAACTGTATCTGCCGGCATTGCGCGGGATAATCGTGTTGCAATTGATAAAACCGTCCGGCATGCGGAGCGAGCAATTTGTCGAGGGCGGCCTGCCGGCCTTCATCCGTGGAAATAACCGAGACTTCCGAAATGGGTATGCCCTCTTGCACGCACAAAGCATACAGCGTCTCGGTCAAGACCTGGGGCGTGCGGCCCAGCAGCGCGACCAGCAAATGCCGGAACTCCGGCGCGGGCTTGGACATTCCGTTTGAACGAGTTGGCTGCAAAGGAATAATGAAATGTGTGATATGCGAAAACGAGTTCGATTCAGAATT
>JABWAN010000744.1 GCA_013361015.1 Candidatus Zhuqueibacterota bacterium
GAAGATGATTCTTCGGAAGAAGAAGAGTATCGCGCGGCTTTGGCAAAAGCGTATCGCTTGTTAGGCCTGCGCGCGCGCAGCGAGAAAGAGTTGCGCGAGGCGCTGACACGGGCAAAATATAAAGCGGAAGTCGTTGAAACGGTTTTGCAAAAATGTCGCGTGCAACATTTCGTGGACGACGCCAAGTTCGCGCAGCAATTCGTGCAAAGCCGCTTGCGCAATCGTCCGATGGGTCGCGAGCGCTTGAAAATCGAGTTGCGCAACAAAGGAATCGCCGACGCGATCATAACTGCGGTGCTTGACGAAGCCTTTGCGCCGGAAGATACATTGACCCTTGCCAATCAACTTGCCGACAAGCAACGCAAGCGCCTCGCGAATTTGCCCGCAGCGAAAGCGCAGCAACGCCTTGCGGATTTTTTGCGGCGAAGAGGTTTTGATTGGGAGACGATTCAGCGAACGAAGCTTTGGAAGGAGTTTCAAAGCAGCGATGAAACTGTTTGAGAAAAACTCATTCAACCTTTTGAGGAGCAAATCGTGGAAAACGCATTGTCTTTTGCCGACGTTTTAGAAGCCGCCGAACAACTATCTCTGGAAGAACAGGAGTCCTTGCTCGAGCTTTTGCAGCGGCGACTAATTGAGCGGCGACGAGCAGTTTTGGCAAAGGAGATCGAAGCGGCGCGACAAGAATTTCGCGAGGGCAAAACGCGAGCGATGACGCCGTCTGAAATCATTGCTGAAGCTCTGGCATGAAACGAGAACTACAGAGGTCGGGTGCGTTTGCAAGGGCGCAAGGAGAACGCTTAAGCGAGAACCTCGCCTTGCCGCCGAGATCGAAGAAGCGCTGGAACTCTTGTCCTATGATGCTTTCGATCCTCGTTTGAGAACACACAAGCTAAAAGGCAAGCTTGGAGATTCATGGGCATGCAGCGCAGGCTATGATCTCCGCGTCGTTTTCAGCTTCGTTGTGCAGGGCGAGACGGAGGCGATCCTTCTCGAAACGATTGGCACACACGAGGAGGTTTATTGATCATGACAGCGAGCAGACTGCGCCATAGCCCTCAACAAGGAATTTCGACAAAACACGAGATCATACTTTACTGGAGCGCCGAAGATCACGTCTTTGTTGCGGAAGTGCCGGAATTGCCTGGCTGCACGGTGAGACGCAAGAAGCCGCATTAAAAAACGCTAAAGACGCCATGCAGTTGTGGCTCGATACCGCCAAAGAACTTGGCGATCCCATTCCGCTACCAAAAGGACGACGATTGATGCTGGCGTGAAAAATTCGGGAGCAGAATGATGGGGCAACATCGCCAGAGCTATTCGCAGAAACACAAAGAAGAGGAACACAACAAATCCCAACAGCATCTGCAGCACTGACCCAGTCGCACGCTTTGCCAATCAACATACACTCTTATTAGGAACCACCATGAAGTCCAAAGAAGTACGCCAAGCATTTCTCGATTTTTTTAAGAGCAAGGGCCACACGATTGTGCCCTCCGCGCCCGTGGTGCCGTTGGGCGATCCCACGCTGCTCTTCACCAACGCAGGCATGAATCAATTCAAAAGCATTTTTTTGGGATTGGAGCAGCGCGATTACACGCGCGTGGCCGATACGCAAAAGTGCATTCGCGTGAGCGGCAAGCACAACGATCTCGAAGACGTGGGTTTCGATACCTATCATCACACCTTCTTCGAGATGCTCGGCAATTGGTCGTTTGGCGATTACTACAAAGCCGAGGCCATCGAATGGGCATGGGAATTGATCACGAAAGTTTGGGGTTTGCCCAAAGATCGCATCTACGCCACGGTTTATAAAACCGACGACGAGGCCGCGACGCTCTGGAAAAAAATCGCGGGCCTGCCCGATGAGCGCGTGCAGCGTTTCGCCGAGAAAGATAATTTTTGGGAAATGGGCGAGACCGGTCCTTGCGGCCCGTGCTCGGAAATTCACATCGATCTCACGCCCGACAAATCCGGCGCCAATCTCGTGAATGCCGGCGATCCGCGCGTGATGGAAATTTGGAACCTCGTTTTCATTCAATACAATCGCGAGGCGGACAAGTCGCTCAAGGAATTGCCGGCCAAACACGTTGATACCGGCATGGGTTTCGAGCGCGTGCTCGCCATTCTCAACGGCAAAAATTCGAACTACGATACCGATCTCTTCATGCCCATTATCGACAAAGTGAGCGCGCTTTCCGGCAAGGGCTATGATTTCGCCAACGGCATGGCGCATCGCGTGCTCGCGGATCACATTCGCTGCTTGACGTTCGCAATCTCCGACGGCGCATTGCCTTCGAACGAGGGGCGCGGCTACGTGCTGCGCCGCATTCTGCGCCGCGCTGCGCGCTTTGGTCGCAAGCTCGGCATGCACGAGCCGTTCATCTACAAACTCGTGCCCACGCTCGTCGATATCATGGCCGGTACGTTCACTGAGTTGCGCGAAAAGCATGAATACGTCAGCCGCGTGATCAAAGCGGAAGAAGAGAGCTTCAATCAAACGCTCGATCGCGGGCTGGAAATCTTCGAAGGCACGGTGAGCAAGTTGCAAGCGGCAAACGGCAAGACGATCTCGGGCGAAGATGCGTTTCGTTTATATGACACCTACGGCTTCCCGCTCGATCTTACGCAGCTCATGGCGCGCGAGCGCAGTTTGTCCGTTGATGAAGAAGGTTTCAACGTAGCGATGGAAAAGCAGCGCGAGCTTTCGCGCGCCGCGGGCGCCTTCAAAAGCTTTGACAACCTCCGTCCCGAAGAATGGCGCGAGTTGAGCAAAGGCAACGCGTCGCGCTTCGTCGGTTATACTGAGTACGAAATCTCCGCTGAAATTCGCCGCGTGCAACAAGAGGGCGAGCGCGTATTGCTCACGCTTTCCGATACGCCGTTCTATGCCGAATCCGGCGGACAAGTGGGCGACAAAGGGCGTATTGCAGGCGAGGGCTTCGAGATTGAGATCATCGACACGCACAAAGTCGGCTCGCACATCGTGCATGTCGGCAATCTCCTCGCGGGTAATCTCGGCGATCCTCGCGTCGTCGCGAAGATTGATCGCGAAGCGCGACTCGATACCGCGCGCAATCATACCGCGACGCATTTGCTCCACCGCGCGTTGCGTGATACCATCGGCAAACACGTTTCGCAAGCCGGCTCGCTCGTTGCGCCCGAACGTTTGCGTTTCGACGTCACGCATTTCGAAAAGATCAGTCACGGCCAGATGCAAGATATCGAAGGCCAGGTTAATGAGCACATTCGTATGGACTTGCCCGTCACCACGACGCAGATGCCTTACGACGAAGCGCGCAAGCTCGGCGCGATGGCGATCTTCGAAGAGAAATACGGCGACATCGTGCGCGTGGTGAAGATCGGCGACTACTCGCTCGAATTGTGCGGCGGCACGCATTTGCAGCACACCGGCGAAGCGGGCATGTTTACTTTGTTGAATGAATCTTCCGCGGCCGCAGGTATTCGCCGTCTCGAAGCCGCAACCGGAAAAGGCAGTGAACACTTGCTGCGCCGCGAGCGGCAATTGCATGAAAGCTTGCGCGCGCTGCTCAATGCTTCGAGCGAAGAGTTGTTGGACAAAGTTCACGAGCTGCTCGAACATCGCAAACACATGGAGCGCGAGCTGCGTGCGATGCGCCACAAACTTTCTCAGCAAGAGATCGCCGCGCTCGTGCAACGCGCGGAAACGGTGAAT
>JABWAN010000745.1 GCA_013361015.1 Candidatus Zhuqueibacterota bacterium
ATGCAATTGGAGTAGATGATCGCTATGCCGATTTATGAGTATCGTTGTGAAAGTTGTGAATCGCATTTTGAAGTATTGCAGCGCGTAGGCGAGGATAAAAAGGATTTGCGCTGCCCGCAGTGCGGTCACGAGAGAGTTGAGAAACAATTCTCCGCCTTTGCGACCTCAAGCGGCGGCAGCGGTACGCGCGTCGCTCGCCGAGGCAGCAGTGGCTGCGGTTCCGGCGGGTTTTCCTGAGCGGGATAAATTCCCAGCCGTGTGCTGGCATCACTCGCTGTAAAGTTGTGCACTGAATTTTGGGAGAAGTTGAAAGCCAAATCTCAGTGCATCGTTTTGCATGAAGAGTTTCCAAGTCATGTGCTGCGCTGAGGCGCAATACGATTTGTTTTGCAGACAATTTTGGGAGTTCGTATGAGCTACTATTTTGCCAAGTCGACCACCTACTCTTTTGAAGAAGCCCTCGCGCGCGTTACGGAAGAGTTGAAAAAAGAAGGCTTCGGCGTACTCACGGAAATCGACGTGAAAGAGACGTTGAAGAAAAAGCTCAATGTTGATTTCCGCCGCTACAAAATTTTGGGCGCGTGCAATCCGCCGTTCGCGCATCAAGCGCTGCAAGCGGAGGAATACATTGGCGCGATGCTGCCGTGCAACGTGATCGTGCAGGAAAAAAGCAACGTCGTCGAAGTCGCTGCCGTCGATCCGGTGGCCTCCATGGCGGGCGTGAAAAACGAGAAGCTCGCGGGCATTGCAGAGCAAGTGCGCCAGCGCCTCGCAAATGTCATTCAAAATGTTTGAGCCGCAGCCCAGAAGAATTTTGTCAGCGGATTTGACGGAGGAGGCGGATGCTTGATCAAGTTCATCTGCTTGATCAGCACAATCCGCGGGCAGAAAGGGCTTGGCTTTTTGGCGCTGGAGGCGCTACCGAATGCTTGAAAAGATTTCTTGTATGGCATCATTGGGGAGGCAAAGCGCAAGCGCTTTTGTGCTCGAACCAGCATTGGGGCGCGGCGCGTTGGCTTCTCCCTCAAAATGTAACTTCCCGCCTTCTTGTGCATCCAATCCGATGACATTTCAAACCAAAAAACAAGTCGAGGAGTACGTTGCATGTTGGAGCTGAGTTCTCTGTTCGGATATGTGGCTATGATGCTGCTAGGCGTTATTTTGGGATTGATCGGCGCGGGCGGCTCGATTTTAACGGTGCCGGTTTTGGTTTATTTGTTTGCTATTCCGCCTACACAGGCAACGGGCTATTCGCTCGTCATCGTCGGCGCGTCTGCCGCCGTGGGCGCGGCCGAATATTGGCGGCGCAAACAGAACAATCCGAAAATGGCGTTGGTATTCGGTATTCCCGCGATCTTGGGCGTGTACTTGACGCGGCGCTATCTTTTCCCGGCCATCCCCAATCCCGTGCTGGAAGCGGGCGGATTTATTTTGAGCAAGGATGTTGCGGTAATGATCTTTTTTGCTATCTTCATGCTCATGGCCGCGTTCTCCATGATTCGTGGAAAAAAAGAAGAGAGTATTTTGAACGCGGCGCACGACGGCGTGCACCACGTGAACGTTCCGCTCATTGCGGGTTTGGGACTGGCCGCGGGAGTTTTCACCGGTCTCGTCGGCGCCGGCGGCGGCTTCATGATTCTGCCGATCTTGGTGTTACTCGGAGATCTTCCGATTAAAATTGCCATCGGCACCGATCTGCTCATCATCGCTGCGAAATCCTTGCTGGGTTTCATTGGGGAAGCGCAAGCCGCGGCTGCGATTGATTACGGCTTCGTGGCAACGATCCTGGCGTTGCCGCTAGTTGGCATCGCCATCGGTACATATCTTAATAAGATCGTGCCGGCCAGCAAACTCAAACCGGCGTTTGGATATTTTGTGCTCGTTATGGCGGTTTACATCATCAGCCGAGAATTGTTTTTCGCTTAACCGCAAGAAAGAGCCGCCGGCATTTTTTTTGATGGAGCCGATAAAATAAAACGACTATTGGCAGAACGACAAAAGAATAATTCTGCCAGTGATGGTTATGCACGCTGTGTTTGCTTCAAAAACAAATTTCACTTTGAATAAACTAAGGAGTCCACGATGCTTTTTCGCATGCTTTATGACGATAAGCTGGCGCAGGCCAGTTATCTTATCGGTTGCCAACGCACCGGTGAAGCGCTGGTCATCGATCCCGAGCGCGATGTCGAGCGTTACATTGAAGCGGCAACACGCGAAGGCATGAAGATCACGGCCATTGCCGAAACCCATATTCATGCGGACTATCTCTCCGGCGCGCGGGAATTGGCGGAACGCACCGGCGCGCGGCTGTATGTGTCCGACGAGGGCGATGCGAATTGGAAATATCGCTGGCTCGACAAGAAAGCCGGCGGCAGCTACGAGCACAAGCTGCTGAAAGACGGTGACACGTTTCAAGTCGGCAACATCGAGCTGCGCACTTTGCACACGCCCGGACACACGCCCGAGCATATCAGCTTTATGGTTACCGATCGCGGCGGCGGCGCCAACGAACCGATGGGCATTGCCACCGGTGATTTTGTTTTCGTCGGCGACGTCGGCCGGCCGGACCTGCTCGAAACTGCTGCGGGCCAGACTGGCGCGAAGGAACCTGCGGCGCGCGTGTTGTATCAATCGCTGCAACGCTTCAAGAATTTGCCGGAGTATTTGCAGGTGTGGCCGGCGCACGGTTCGGGCAGTGCTTGCGGCAAAGCCCTCGGCGCGGTGCCGCAATCCACCGTCGGCTATGAGAAACGTTTTAATGCCGCGATTGCCGACGCAACGGAAGAACGCCGGTTCGTGCAAGCGATTCTCGACGGACAACCCGAACCGCCGCTCTATTTCGCGCGCATGAAGCGGGACAATAAAGAAGGCCCGGCGCTATTGGGCAAACTGCCCTCGCCAAAACCGCTCGACGTCAACGCTCTCAAAAAATTGGTGAGCGAAAAAGCTATCATCCTTGATACACGTCCATGGGCGCAATTTCGTGAGAGCCATATCGCCGACTCGCTGTGGGCGCCGCTGTCAAATTACTTTCCCAATGCCGCCGGCTCTTATATTGAACCCGGCACACCGTTTTATCTCATCGTCGCGGAGAATCGTTTGAAAGAAGCGGTGACGGATCTGATTCGCATCGGCTTGGACGAGGTCGCGGGATATGCAACGCCGGAGACGCTTGCGCAATACCAAACCGCAGGCGGCCGCGTTGCTCAAATTGCCTCGTTGCCCATCGCGAAGCTGAACAGTGAAGAAGGCAAAAACGCGTTGCTGCTGGATGTGCGCGGCGCCGCGGAATTCGAGGCCGGGCATCTGCGCAATGCCGTGAACATCGCCTACACACACTTGTCCAAGCGACTCGCGGAGCTGCCAAAGGAGCGAAAGATTTTGGTGCATTGCCGCACCGATAATCGCTCGGCGATTGCTGCGGCGTTGCTGCAACGCCACGGCTACAGCGTCACGCATCTCGGCGGCGGCTTCGCGGCGTGGCAGCAAGCACAGGGAGAAATCGTTCAATAAGCGAGAGACGAGCGGGTCTCAAAAATTTATGCAACCTTACACGTTACACTTTACACCGTGTAAAGTGTAACGTGTAAGGAAAAGAAACGCACTCGATTTAATCTGTAATCTTCAATCAATGGAGAAAACACGATCATGACGGAAGTCATCGTTTGGAGCGGTTGGGTCGGCGGCCTGGCCGT
>JABWAN010000746.1 GCA_013361015.1 Candidatus Zhuqueibacterota bacterium
GGTGCTGACAAAGCCAAGTCGCTCTTTTTACTTCCCGCGCAAGACGAGATGCTCCATCGCGCCAGCAAGAATCTTCCCGGAGTGAATGTGCAAACCGGCGAAAACGTTTCGACCTACGAGTTGCTCGATTGCCAAAAGTTGTTCATTCAAGAAGGTGCGGTTGCGAAAATCGCAGGAGTGCTGCAAGCATGAGAACTCCGGAAGAAATTTTGCGCCGTCCATTGTTGACGGAAAAAATTCTAAAGCTCACCGAGAAGCAAAACAGATACGGCTTCGAAGTTTTGCCCGAAGCGAACAAGCACGAAGTCAAGGTCGCAGTCGAGAAAAAGTTTGGTGTGAAAGTTCTCGACGTGCATATCGTAAATGTGAAGGGCAAGCGCAAGCGCATGAACACGCGCCGGGGCATGACGTTCGGCAAACGCAGTGACCGCAAGAAGGCGATTGTGACGGTTGAGCCGGACAAGAAAATTGATTTTTACTCGGGCGGAGTGGTTTCATAAGAGTTGGTTCGTAGAATGCCTTCCGGCGTTTGAGCCCGACAGGCCTGCTGCAAACACTAATTACGGAATTTAGAAGGGCAAGTATGCCTCTCAAAACATTTAAACCCATAACACCGAGCTTGCGGTTTACCGCATTGCCGACGTTTGAAGAGATTACGAAACGCACGCCGGAAAAATCTCTTTTGCGTCCGTTAAAGAAATCGGGCGGTCGCAACAATCTGGGTATGTTGACGAGCCGGCATCGCGGCGGCGGCCACAAACGTAAGTACCGTGTGATCGACTTCAAGCGTAACAAAGATGGTGTTCCCGCGCGCGTAGCTGCGATAGAATATGATCCGAATCGCTCGGCGCGTATCGCTCTTTTAAATTATGCTGATGGCGAGAAGCGTTACATCATTGCGCCCGTAGGATTGCAGGTGGGCGATGTACTGAATTCCGGCCCGCAGGCCGAGATTCGCGTGGGCAACTCTTTGCCGTTGAGCCAAATTCCATTAGGTCTCACTGTGCACAATGTGGAGTTGTCTCGTGGCCGTGGCGGGCAGTTGGGTCGCAGCGCCGGCAGTGAAATACAATTCGTGGCGCGCGATGAAAAATATGCTCAATTGAAGATGCCTTCCGGTGAAATTCGGATGGTGCCGGTTAACAATCGCGCAACGATTGGTCAAGTCGGGAATCTTGAGCATGAAAATATTTCGTTAGGAAAAGCCGGCCGCACGCGTTGGCTCGGGCGCCGTCCGCATGTGCGCGGCGTTGCGATGAATCCGGTGGATCATCCGATGGGCGGCGGCGAAGGCAAAACTTCCGGTGGCCGCCACCCGTGTTCGCCGTGGGGGCAAAAGTCAAAAGGTTTGAAGACGCGCAAACGCAAGAATCTATCAAATAAATTTATCATCAAACGTCGAGACAAATAGTACGAGGTCATAAATGCCGCGAAGCGTCAAAAAGGGCCCATATGTCGATGAGAATTTGCTCGATCGCATTCAAGGGATGAACGCGAAGAATGAGAAGCGCGTCGTGAAAACGTGGGCGCGCCGCTCCACGATCATTCCGGAATTCGTCGGCCACACTTTGGCAATTCACAACGGCAAGCAGTTCATTCCGGTTTTCATCAGCGAAAACATGGTTGGACACAAGCTGGGCGAATTTGCTCCCACCCGCATCTTCCGTGGTCATGCCGGCAAGGCTGCCGCAGAGAAAACTTCTAAAGTCAAACCGGCTGCGGAAGGAGGGGCCCGCTAATGGAAGCTCGTGCACGTGCACGTTATTTGCGGATGTCGCCGCGTAAGGTTCGTCGTGTGATGAGCTTGGTGCGTGGCAAAAATGTTGAGTCGGCTTTGAACATTTTGCACTTCACGCGCAAGCGTGCGGCTCTGCCCGTGGAAAAGACGCTGCGTTCCGCCGTTGCCAATATGATGAAGAAGCACGAAGGCAAGAAGATCGCTCCCGAAGAATTGGTGATTGCGCAGGCGTTCGTTGATGGCGGTTTCATGATGAAGCGTTTTCGCGCCGGCTCCATGGGCCGCGCCTCGCGTATTCGTAAACGCTCTTGCCATGTGACGATCGTGGTTTCGGATGGTCAACCCTCAGAAGCAGTCAACAAGTAGGAGGTTGTTTGGGTCAGAAAACTAACCCTATCGGTTTGCGTCTCGGTATCGTTCGTGAATGGGAATCGAATTGGTTCGGCGGACGCAATTTTAAAGACAAGCTCAAAGAAGATTTGTATCTGCGCCGCTATGTGCGTAGTCGTCTGCAACGCGCCGGCGTATCGACCATTCAAATCGAACGCGATCCTTCCGACAAGAGAATCACGGTTACGATTCACACGGCGCGCCCCGGTATTGTGATCGGACGCAAAGGCGCGGAAGTCGACAAGCTGAAAGAAGAATTGCAGCGCGTCACCAAAAAAGACATTCAACTTAATATTAATGAGATTAAGCGGCCCGAGTTGGACGCCTATTTGGTTGCGGAAAATATCGCGCACCAATTGGAAGCGAAAATTGCGTTTCGCCGCGCGATGAAGAAAGCTATTACCGGCACGATGCGTATGGGCGCGGAAGGCGTGAGAGTGTTTTGTTCCGGCCGCCTCGGCGGCGCCGAAATGGCGCGCAACGAGCAGTACAAGGAAGGCCGCATTCCCTTGCACACGCTGCGTGCGGATATCGACTTTGCGCGCGCGATTGCAAAAACGACCTACGGCACCATCGGCGTCAAAGTGTGGATTTGCCGCGGCGAAATCATTTGAGTGCGATTGAGGAGATGGTCAGCTTATGATGATGCCAAAGAGAGTGAAGTTCCGCAAGCAGCAGCGCGGACGTATGAAGGGCAAGGCTGTGCGCGGCAGCAGCATCGCTTTCGGTGAATTCGGTTTGAAGGCCACCGAGCCGGCATGGATTACCGCGCGCCAAATTGAAGCGAGCCGTGTCGCCATGACGCGCTTTCTCAAGCGCGGCGGCAAAGTGTGGATTCGTATTTTCCCGGACAAACCGGTGACGGAAAAACCCGCGGAAACCCGCATGGGAAAAGGCAAGGGCACACCCGAATATTGGGTAGCGGTCGTGAAGCCGGGTAGAATGTTGTTTGAAATCGCAGGCGTGGAAAAAGACGTGGCGCAACAAGCCATGCGCTTGGCAGCGCACAAGCTGCCAATTCGTACGAAGTTTGTGAGTGCCAGCGATTTTGCGCATTAAGGCGGAGTCATAGAAAATGAGAATCAAAGAAATCAGAGAGCTGAACGAAACCGAACTCAAGCATAAGCTGAAAGATTTACAGGAAGAGTATCAGAACTTCCGCTTTCAGCATGCGACGCGGCAGCTTGATAATCCGTTAAGGTTGCGAATGGTGCGGCGTGATATTGCGCGCATCAAAACCATTTTGCAGGAATTTAGTGGCAGCCAGATTACTGTGAAGGAAACTGCGGCATGAGTTCGAATGAAATGAATCCCACGGCGATTACCACACCCGAGCAAGCTCGCGCCCGGCGCAAAACCAAAGTCGGCAAGGTCGTGAGCAATAAAATGCAAAAGAGCATTGTCGTTGCAGTGGAACGTATGAAGCGCCATGCTTTGTATGGCAAGTATTTCAAGCAGACTTCCAAGTTCATGGCACACGATGAGAAGAATGAAGCCGGCATCGGCGATACGGTTTTGATTATGGAAACCCGGCCACTCAGCAAAAGAAAAAGATGGCGCTTAG
>JABWAN010000747.1 GCA_013361015.1 Candidatus Zhuqueibacterota bacterium
GTTCGGGCAAACCACTTCCGAGCCAAGCCTGCGCGCGGAAATTGGCATTCGCCTTCCTGATGCGAGACAGCTCGACCCTCGGGTTTTCCCTTTTGAGGAACAACCGAAGCGCGGCCTCTCTTTGGAAGGCGCCAACGCGCCACTATTGCGCTGGCAGCCGGTTTCCATGCAACGCAAAACCACGGTCGATTCCACCGGCAGAAACATCGCCGTGCGCGAAGAGCTGTTCGAGGAGCCGCTGCGTTTGCCTTATGCCGCGTCGTTGTCGGATTATTTCACGCAGCGCCTGCTGTATGAACAACGCATGCTGTGGTATCGGACGGCGAGCCAAAGCGTGTATGCTGCCGGCGCTGAAAGAGCCGGCCGCGGCGGCGTAGATATTGACATTCCGGTGCCGATCAAGAGCAAAGCCTTCTCGCAAATTTTCGGCGGCAGCAGCGTGGGATTGAACGTGCAGGGCGATATTCGCATTGAAGGCAGCTACCGGCGCGAAACGCGCAGTGAAGTGCGCACGCTGCTCAATCGCGGCGCGAACAATACTTTCAAATTGAATCAAACGCAGCGCTTCACGGTCACCGGACGCATCGGTGAGAAAGTTACAGTAAATGTCGATCAAGACAGCGAGCGCGCGTTTGACTTCGAGAACAACATCAAGCTGAATTACACCGGCTTCGAAGACGAAGTCATCAAAAAAATAGAGGCAGGCAACATTTCACTCAGCCTACCCGGCACGCGCTTCGTGACGGTGAGCAGCACGAGTGCGGGTCTGTTCGGCATCAAATCCGAAATGCAACTCGGCGATCTCAATATCACCTCGGTGGCGAGCCAGGAAAAGGGCGAAAACAAAAAGCTCACACTCTCCGGCGGCGCCGCGGATCAAGCGCCGTATCGCGTCGAGGATTATCAATATCGCAAACTCACTTACTTTTTTCTCGACACGCTCTATCGCCGGCAATACCGCGCCTACGCGAGCAAATGGATTCACACCTATCAACCCGGCAAGCAAATCTCCCGCCTCGAAGTTTATAAAATCGCGGATGAATCCGACCCTTCCAGTATCCCCGGCGTCGCATGCCGCCAGCCCGGGGTCGATGGTTTCGGCCGCCCGATTGTGGTGGACTCCACGGAGATCTATCGCGGCTTTTTCAAAAAGCTAACGCCGTTGGTGGATTATTATCCCGAGCCGACCTTGGGTTACATTCGTATGGAAACGCCGGTTAACGAAGGTGATGTGCTCGCCGTGGCTTTCCAGGATACCAGCGGCAGAATTGTGGGTGATATCAACTACGTCGCCAACTCTGACCCGACGCAACGGAAAGAAATCGTATTAAAGATGATCAAGGATCGTACGCATCTTCCCAGCCGCGATCCGAACGATACTTGGCACCTCGAATGGAAAAACGTCTATTCGCTGGGCAGCCGCAACATTCCCGAAGAAGGCTTTGAAGTCAAAATTTTCTTGAAGTCCACGGCGGCCGGCGCGGATCAAGAGGAATTGATTCAAGAAGGGCAGCCGGCGCGCTCGTTTCTCAATGTCTTCGGGTTGGATGAAACCGATCGCAGCGGCAAAGGGCCACCGGATGCGTTCCTCGACAACTTTCCGGCAATTGTTGATCGCGCGCGCGGCGAGTTGATTTTTCCCGATCCGCGACCGTTCGATCCCGATGGTGGGCCGTTCGGAGCGACCACGCAAGTGGGTGAAACCAATCCCAATCGCCTGCCCGCTACTTTGCAGGTGCCGACGATGTATGACACGGCGAGCGTGAGCTTGATCAACGCGGCGAGCAAGTTTTATATTTCGGTGAAGTCCACCAATCGCACCAGCACGTTTCAATTGGGCTTCAATATTATTGAAGGCTCGGAAGAAGTGCTGTTGCGCGGCCGCCGGCTCGAGCGCGACAAAGATTATATCATCGACTATTTCTCCGGCTCTTTGACCATAACCAACGAAGAGGCCAGCAAACCGGATGCGCAAGTCGAGGTTTCCTATCAAAGCAATCAGCTTTTTCAGCTTGAAAAGAAAACTATTTTGGGCACACGCGCGGAATACCGACTCGGCCGTGATTCGTTCCTCGGCGGCACGATTATGTATTTGAACGAGCGCTCGCTCGATCAACGCGTGCGCCTGGGCAGCGTGGACAAAGGCCCGATGAAGAATTTCATTTGGGATTTCAACACCAAGCTGCAATTCCGGCCGCATTTCCTCACGCAAGCTTTGAACGCCTTGCCGCTCATTTCCACGCAAGAGACGAGCACGCTGAACTTGGAAGGCGAAATCGCGCAAATCATCCCCAATCCCAATACGCTCAATAGCGAAACCACGGGCGATGGCGACGGCGTGGCATACGTCGACGATTTCGAGGGCACGAAACGCGTAACGCCGTTGGGCGTGCATCGCCGCGGTTGGGTGCAATCCTCCATTCCGCTCGACATTTTCAACGACAAACTGACGATCACTTTTAACGACGGCATCCCCTTTTTGGATCAACGCCGCGCATTGGCGCGACGCGGGCGCTTGTCATGGTACAATTCGCTGGTCGATATTCGCAAAATCTATACGGGCCGCGAAGTGAACTCGCAAGTGGCCAATACCGCCACGGTGATGAATCTCGCTTTCACGCCTGCGGATTCCGCCGGGCTTTTCGAAGCCAATCGCTCTTGGGGTGGCATCATGCGCGCGCTGTCTGCCGGTTATTTCGATCAAACCGAGGCGAAGTTTTTAGAGCTTTGGGTGAATGGCAAAATCGGTCGTGTGCACATTGATATGGGGCAGATTTCCGAAGACATCATTCCCAACAACAAGCTGAATTCCGAAGACTTGGTTCCGCGCAATAAACTGTTGGACAACAACGAAGACGTTGGCCTCGACGGCGTGGCAGGCAACGATCCGAATGATTTCTGGGACGTCAACAGCAATGGCCGCAGAGATTGGGGCGAGCCGGCGAGCATGGACGATTTCAATTATCCTTCCGTTGACAGTCGCGACTTTACCCAGGCCGTGATTCAGGGCACGGTCAATGGCACGGAAAACAGCGAACGCGAAGAAGGCGGCCCGCGCCCGGACACCGAAGACATCAACGGCAACAGCGGTCTTGAAATTGCCAACAGCTATTTTAGCTATCTCGTGGATCTCGATCCGACGAGCGCGAGCAATCGGAAGTATCGCGCGGGCGGCAGTGATTCTACCGGCTGGATTTTGTATCGCATTCCTTTGGTGGATACGGTCGCGAGCAAAAACAAGCCGAGCTTGTCCAATATCGAATACGTGCGGCTTTGGGTTGATGGGTTTGATCGCACCACCGACCCCTACTTCATGCAGATCGCCGAGATCAATTTGATCAGCAATGAATGGCAAGAGATCGGCATCTCGACGCAGGACTCGACGCTCACCACGTTCCAAAAGAACGACGCCAAGTTCGACGTGACCGTGGTCAATACCGAAGAAAATCCCTCCTACTCTTCGCCGCCGGGCGTGGTGCGCGATCGCGATCGCATTACGCAAGTGCGCGTGAAAGAGCAATCGCAAGTGCTGCGCGTGAACGATCTGCGCGCCGGTGAAGTTGCGGTCACGCAAAAGACTTTTTATCAGCCGCTCAACTTTGTGAACTACAACCTGCTGCGCATGTTCATTTACGGCCAGGACAATCTCGGCCAGCATTTCACCGCAACGAGCGATACTTCCGCAGTA
>JABWAN010000748.1 GCA_013361015.1 Candidatus Zhuqueibacterota bacterium
GTCGTCGCTGAAAACGGTCAGGCGCAAAATGCCCGGAACACACGCGATGCCGTTGTTGACCAGGCCAACCACCAGACCGGGGTACCCGTCTTTTTCAGTTTGCCAAATCCAAGACGGCCGCACGCGATATCCCACCCGGCGCGCGAGCTGATCGATGTGCGCAGGATACTTCTCGTGATAGCCCAGAATATTTTTCGCCGCGATGTTGTGCCAGTGCCATAGCGACCAGTAGTTTGCGCCGATGTCGGTGACATGGGCAATGATATTCTCCGTTCGTGTTACTCCTTCGTCAATCATCAGCGCCTCAGGCGCGACCGTGGTCATCCCAACTTCGCTGATTGCCGCAATCCACGGCGGGCGATTGCTCAGCGCCTCGATCTGTTCGTTCTCGATGAAAATCGTGTCGGTGCGAATCCAATTGTTGGTGCGGATGGTTCGATCCAGCAATTCAGAATTCCCGACGAGACTGAAATCCGGTTGCGTGTTGGTCACCAGCGGCGTTTTAGTCCACAGCTCGAGTTGGGTTTCGAACATTTTCACAAACGTCTCTTCGGCGATTCTGTTGTCTGGAAACGGATTCCCTTCGAAAGGCCAAGTGTGCCCTTCACCCCAGAAGCCGTACATCATCGTGTCCATATACTCGACTAACGGATTGCCATTCAGCTCGTGAGCCAACATGGCGTTAAGCTCGCGGAACGCCGCTTGATACTCCGGATGATCATAGCGCGGCATCTTGTGCTCTTTTTGGTAGCGAGGATTCGCGGGATTGCCCTGCCATTCTCCCTTGAGCTTCACGTACGGAACCTTGCTCATAAGAAACTCCGGCATACCGGGTTCCGGAAAATCGGGATTCTCCAACATGATGCGGAAGCCGACGCGCTTGTTGTAGCGCTTGGCAAGATCGAAAGTAATTTTCCAGCCCTCGGGGAAATCGAGTTTGCCAGGTTGCTTCTGAATGTCGCGCCAGTTCAGTCGAACATAAATTTTTTGCGCGAATGGCAGTTTGATCAAGTCTTCGCAATACTTCTCGATTGAATCGCCTTGCGTTCGCGGCGGCCAGTAGTCGCCGGAAATATAAACGGTCAACCCCATGCCGAAATTCGGAACGATGTCCTTGGAAGGCGTCGTTGCCATCACCACTTCGCTGCCGGACAGATAATCATCCGGCGCATATTGAGGGAAAGGGCCTTGATAAAGACGATCTTTTACTACCGGACCCGAACCGAAATCATAGCGATCCCAATTATGCGCAGGAATGTGCGCGCCGGCTTTTTTCGCGCCAATGCTCGCGGCAAGCGCGGCCGCGCCTGCGGTTTGAAGGAAGGTTCGTCTTTTCATGAAATATCACCTCAAAGAAAGAGAGCAGGAATCAAAAGCCATTTCAGAAGTTTTAGCATTGTCGCCTCGCGATGAATTGCCTCAACGCGCTTGATTTATTCAGGAACCGCTTCGAGCAACAGATTGCGGTTGAATTGCACGACGAGTTTTGCCGTCGGACCTTGCACTAGGCCGTAGTCCTTTTGATTGACGTAATCCTGTACGCGATAGCTGCGACTTTCCAGACCCCGCAGCTCGACCTCGCCGTTCCACTCATCAGCATAGAAGGCGTAGAACCTCTTGCCCTCTTTTTGAATCGCGTGCGCCTCGGGCTTGTCAAAACCAATGTCGTAAAGCTCGCCGCGATACCGGCCGGCGGGCAGCATCTTGTCATGATAAACATGTGCCCATTTCGCCCATACAACTTCGCGCTCTGGCGTCAAGTCAACTTTGGAGTCTTTCTTTGCGCCCACCGGCCAGGTGAATTTGGTGCCGACGATGCCGCCGATTCCGACCGTCGAGGCGAAATCATCGTGGTCGTCGCTAAGCTCGACATGATCGCCGTAGTAAGCCGCATTCGGCCCCATCAAGGCCTTGAGCGTTTTGCCCTTCAAGCGAATCTGCCACGAGCTTTCCGGATCCGAAGAAACCGACTGATTCATGTAGGGCATGGTGAAGAACGAAAACGCCGTGCCGCAGGGACAAATTTGCACGACCGCATCCGAATGAATGCTCATGGCAGTTTCGTAAATTGCTTTGAAGAACTCCGGCGTTTTCTCGACCGCTTCTTCGGGATAAGCATGTTGATGCGCCGGGTTGTAACACGGCGGCGCGCCATTCAGGTGTTGACCGTCGATCTTTAAGCCATGAAAGCCCCACGTCTTCATGAACGTCGTCACCAGATTCTTCGTGTATTCTTGCACCGGCGGATATGCCGGGCAGAGATAATAGGCATCCCACCAACTGATGTTTTGCTTCGAGCCGTCGGCGTTGAGCAGAAGATATTCGGGATGATGCTTGATCAAATCGGTGCCGGGATCGACTGCCAGCGGCGACCACCACAGCTTGGATTTCAAGCCCTGCGCGTTGATCCTTTTCACGAAAGCGATCATGTCGGCGTCGCCGTTGGGAAATTTCTTTTTGTCTAGATACCAATCGCCTTCGGCGGTTTGCCAGCCGTCATCGAGCGTCGCCCACTGATAGCCTAGCTTCTTCGCCATGGGCAAAGTGTTGATCACTTGCTCCATGGTGAAATTGCGCTCATAACCCCACGCGCACCATTCCGGTTCGTAGGTCGTGGTCGGCGGGTCGGCGAACGCGATGCCCTTCTTCATCATCATGCGGCGATAAGCGGCGAGCGTTTGAAAATAATCGCCCTGATGCACCGCGACAAAAGTCTGAAACGTCGTCAAAGATTCGTTCGGCTTTAGGGTTTGCGTCCGATTGTATTGCACGCCGAGATGAGCCGTTGCCGAATCCGGCATGGTCACGGGAAGTGAAACCAGTTTAGGCGTCATTTCGAGATGGCCGACACCGATGCCAATATCGCGTCGCCAAATATCAACGACCGGCGTGCCGCCGCCGTAGTCGCTTGCATTCATGCCCATGAAATTGTCTTGCGTAAATCCGGCCTTAAGCGGCAGCACCCAATCCGCGCGCGACTCATAAGAGCCGCTTTGATAGGACCAAAAATGCGGATCGGTTTTGCCGTTCGCAGAGATCGCATAATGGTTGTTCGTCCAACTTTCAACCGTCAACTCCGTCTCGCCGATATTGGTATAGGAAACTTGAAAAACCGCCAGGCTCGGGAAATCGTCGTAGAGCGAGATGAAAATTTCCTTGCGCAGAGCAGCGCTATTTCCCACGAGGGTATGCTTCTGTCCTTTGCCAATGGCATCATCAATAGTTTCCTTTTTGCTTTCTTTAAAAGAAAAATCTCGCTGCGTCGTGCCGGCGACGACGATAAAATCGCAGGGAGAGTAGTCGCCAATTTCTATCGGCAGCGAACCGAGTTTTGCGACGACTCTGCCGTGCAGATTCTGATTGAACAGCAGTTGTAGATTTTTTCCATCCACTTTCACCGCGTAATCTTTTTGAGAATCGCAGGCTTGTGGCAGCAGAAAAGTCACAAGCACTGAAGCGATTAATCCGAGCGTGTTATTCTTGCAAGGTTTCATCATCCTCTCCTTTATCGAACAAGCTGCATGGCGCCTAATAAATTTTGACGATCAAAATCGGTAATGAGCAGATTTGAACTCATCCCCCGGCCTCTTCTCTTAAAAAGAGAAGGGGAGAAAAACCGGCGCATGCGTAGACAACTCTCCCCCTTCTCTTCCCAAGAGAAGGGGGCTGGGGGGATGAGCTCGGA
>JABWAN010000749.1 GCA_013361015.1 Candidatus Zhuqueibacterota bacterium
CACCGCGGAAGAGGTGTGCAGCGTCGCAAAAACTTTGTGGCCGCTGTCTGCGGCTTCCAGCACGGTTGAAATCGTGTCGGAATCGCGCATTTCGCCGATGACGATGATGTCCGGATCCTGGCGCAAGGCTTCCGTCGTGCCGTCTTTGAACGAGCGTACGTCGCGGCCCACTTCCCGATGGCGCACCATGCACTTTTGCGAAGAGTGGATGTACTCGATCGGGTCGCTGATGATGACAATGTGCCCCTGCGAATGCCGGTTGTTGGCATCGATAATCGTGTCGAGCGTGGAGCTTTTGCCCGAGCCGGTGATGCCCGTAATCAAGATCAAGCCGCGCGTCTCATATTCCATGCTCAACAGCATGGCGACGTTGCGGTGCAAGCCCAGGCTTTGAAACGGCCGGATGTTCGGCGAGATGCGCCGCAAATTCATCGCGAGCTGATTCATCTCCAGATAAATCGTCGCGCGAAACCGCTGTTGTCCTGCCGCTTGCAGCAACTGATATGAGAAGTCGATATGACGATGCTTCCACAGCTCCTCGCGTTGCACCGGCATCAAAAAATTGAGCAGCAGAATGTTGGTTTCGAGTGCGGTGAAGCTCACCAGTTCCGGATCGGGCTGCTTGTTGCCATGCACGCGGAACCATACCCAGCCGTTGCTGCCCGCGCCGCCGAGATCCATATCCGAGGCTTCTTTGCTCTCCATCATGAGCAACAGGCAATCGATGCCGGTGCGCAGTTGATGGTGGACTTCATCGGGCAAGCGATTGAGCATTTGCCCAAGGAATTGCTGCAGCTCGATGCCTTCCAGGCTGGTTGGAACTTGCGCTATCAGTTTTGTAAGCAGGAGCTTTGCATTTTGTAGACGTTGATCTAACATGCAACCTGCTAATCTCTCCTACCACTAAGCATGCGAACGGCTCGTGACAAAACTCCACAGCGCCAATACTCTTTGCGAGAGTTTGGCGCCACGGGTTTGGCTAGCCGCGTTTCGTCCCGGATTTATTGCCACGTTAGCACGCGCAAAGGTGGATTATTTTCCCCATAGGTGTTCTCAAATATATTCATATAGGTCGAATTGTATTGCACGGAAACCGGGCGCTCCAGGCCGTTCACTCGACCCCAAACTAAAACACCGCCCTTCACGTTGGCTGTCTCAGCAGCATCGCCCCCTTTTCCTCGAACGTAGGAACCGGCGTTGGGCAGATACAAAATGCCGCGCACCTCACCGCCGCCTTCAATCTGGACCCAGCCTTCGACAATGAAGATGCCATAAACGGTGCGGTTATCTTTGACTTTCATATTACCGTCGACATGCGTCACGTTCGGCGTCGTCAGGAGATTATAAAAACTGCCGTTGGGATAGCCGTCGGCCGGCTGCCAGTCTGCAGAAACGTAGGAATGCCCTTGCGCGCTAGCAGCGCTAACCAAGTCGGAGTAATCGATTTTGGGCATGAATGGCGCTTTCTTCATGAGCAAAGAAGTGTCTGGAACGCCGAGCGAGGTCTTGGTCGTCACACCCGCGGTGGTGTCTTTCGCCCACACTGCGAATTCGCCGAAACTGCCGTCAAAAAGCAAGGCCTGTGTGACATTCGTTATGTCTTTGTTGTGTCCGGTTGCCCGCACCCGAATGCGGCGCTCCGCGAGGGTCGAATCCGTGGTTTGGTCATCGACCACAACCGAGACGGTATCTCCGGCGATCACGAGATTACTGTAGCCTGTGCGCCAGGTGTTGGATTGATAGAGCCGATTGAGCGCCATGTACACGCCGCTGTTGGCAGCGTTGGTCGCGGAGTAATCAGTAAACTGCTCCACCGCACGATCGACCGAATCCAAAAAGCGGCGGCTTTTGCTGCTGGCCAGCAAGCCAAACGAGATGGCGAAACCGACCAGCAAAATCATCAATGTTCTTCCCATGTAATCCTCACTTGGTGAACACAGCGCTCCAGCAGAATTCAAATCTCAATCGTTACAAATCCCAAGCACCAATATCTGACGAACAGAGTCCTTGGGCGAACGGGCGAATCGTCTTCAACTTTAATACATAATCAACGCGCGCGGCGTAATGCGGCTTTCCCAAGCCATAATCGGCGTTTGCTCATCATAAACTACTTCATTTTCCATCACAATGCGCACGCCAAAACTTCGCATCGCGGCTTTATCGCTCGTGGTGTCGCCGTCGGCGCCATAATAAGTCATTTGAAATTCCGTCAGGCCGCTCGAAAGTCTTTCGGGCGTGCCGCCGTTGTCGACGCGGTAGAGAATACGATCGCGGGGATTCGGGGTATCCGACGCATCGGAGGTGTCACTCAAATAATATTGCATGGTTTCGATCACGCCGTCGCCGTTGCTATCCAACTCAAACTCGAAATTGCTAGAATCAGCTTGCAACACGGCGACCGCGCTCGGATCGTTCATGCCGAACCCGACGCGCGAAAAATCATATTCGATGACATTGGTCACTTCCTCCAAATTATTGTAGGAAATGTCTTCCATCATATTGAGATAGGAGTCGCGCCGAAAGTCGTTGTTGTAGTCGTTGAACCACAACAACACCAAGCTGCCAATCACAGCGCTCGCAATCATGGATACCCAGGTGCCCATAAACTCCAAGCCGTCCTTTAAAAATTCCGAGCTTTGTAAAAAAGCCTGAGTTTGTCATGCCGCGTCCCGCGCGCGGGACGAGGACTCTTGCTCGCTCTGAACTCTTTGTGCGTTACAGATTCCTCGCCTGCGCCGCACTCCATTCGGAATGACGTTTTCACACAGACAGAATTCGTTTTAGGTTCAATTCACACCGAAATAACTGTAAACCTGTTTCACGATAATGGAATCCATGCCCGGGTCCGTCAGCCAACTGCTCGTGACCGTCACGGTCATTCTTTTGAAATAGGTTTCATCGTTGTACTTCACATCCGGACTCGAGTCGCGCACGTAATGCACCTTAACGGATACGCGGTAATCCACGCCATTCACATCAAGGGTGTCCACGAAGTTGTGAAAATCATCCAAATCGTTAAAATTTGGATAACTTTCCCACCAGCCCGGCCCGAGATTGTTGTACGGCGTGAAGCCGCCCGGCATGCTGGCCGCGGGAATGACGCCGACGTTCGCATCAAATTTTTTGGACCGGGCTTCTTCGAGATATTGCTGCGCAATGGAGGCCGCGGTGTGCGCGATCTCCAGTTCCTGCAAGGCCTCCTCGCTGTCCACGGTACTGGCGTTGATTTGCACCATCAACGCCGTGAGCAACACAACGCTAAGGAGCACCAAAAATAGTTCACGATGGCCCATAAGAACTCACTTCAATTATTATTCCACCGTTGCCGACATCACTTCTTCGATAGTGGTCGTGCCCTCTTTCACGCGCCCGCGGCCGGAGGCGCGCAAGGTCAGCATGCCATTCCGCAACGCTTCTTGCCGGATCACGTCTTCATCGATACTGTCCGCGCTCTTTAAAATCAGCTTGCGAATCTCGTTGGTAAAGAGCAGCGCTTCGGTAATGCACAAGCGGCCGCGATAACCCGCGTAACATTTTTCACAGCCCACGGGCTGATAAAAGGTGGTGTTGCGAATCTCCTCCTCCGAGAAGCCGACGAATTGCGCCATCTCAACGTCGACATTGCGCGCAGGTTTTTTACAGCTTTCGCACAATTTGCGCACCAGGCGCTGCGCCATGATCA
>JABWAN010000750.1 GCA_013361015.1 Candidatus Zhuqueibacterota bacterium
ATCCAGTGCCACACTTCGGTACCCGCAAACATCAGCAAGAGCCAATTTGTGGGAACGGCATATCGCGACATGTAGGTGACGATGTAATAAACGAGTGGAAACGTCGCCAGAGGAATCAGCAGCGCCGCCCGCTGCGGCATCGTCAGCGCCGGCAAGGTTCGCCTTGCTCCCAAGAGAGCCAGAATCGTGAGCAAAGAAATTCCCGCGGCGATCAATCGCTGATGCAGCGGGCCAAACCAAAAGTGAATCACACGTGACGCCGTCAGCCGGACGAACTCACCCGGATTTGCTTTGATCCACTCAAGGGCCTCGCGCTTCGCCTGCCGCATGTACTCCATCTCTCCCAGTTCTCGAACCTTGAGCGCTTCCTCGCGATTATTGCCCGGATGGCGCATGCTTGCACCCTCGCGCGCGTCCATCACCTCCATATCAGCGGCAGCGCCCTCGTGATTGCCTAGGCGCAATTCCAATCCGAAATTGCTGCGAATAAAAAAAAGCTCGTGAAAGGTCACGTAATTTCGCCAAGTCCAAGGGAGACACGCCAGCGCTACGCCCACGATCATAACGAGCGACGAGAACAACTTCCGGCGATCTTTACTCCACCACAACTCGAACGCGATGCAAGTCAGCATCACCAGCAAAAGCGCCGGCATAAAATGAAACGCGACGCCCCACGCCATTCCGAACAGAAGAGTACCAATTAATGAATGACGTGTCTCGGTCCAGCGTCGCAGGAACCCAACGAGCAGCAAGCCAAGGGCGATAGCCGCGAGTGGCTCGTTTGCAGACCATCCAATGACCTCGTTGAGCGACTGCTGTGGAATCACGGCGCCGGCGAGGCCGCCGAGCACGCCTGCTGCCCTGCCAATTCCAACCCTGCCGGCAAACCAGGGGATCATGGCGTACATCGCCGAAAAACTCGCAATCGCCAGGAAGCAGCGTACATATCCGGCGGTCAGCGTCATGCCGAACAGGTGGTAAAGTAGCGCGATCATACCCGTGTAGATGGGTTGCGGATGTGCCGTGGGCCCGGTCGGAATGACGTAGGGATCGGCGTATTCTCCCCGCTCAAATAATGTTTTCGCCACGGCCCCGGTCTCAGTAGCCGTCTCGGGAAAAATGTACTGGCGCGGCGTCATCCACGAGAGCAGCAGCGCGGTGCGAATCGCAAATGACAGGAGAAAGATGATGGCGAAAGTTTTCAATGCAGTGAGATTTCCGGTTTAGTTGGCGATAGCTGTTCAATCGATCCAAAAGATGGCCTCCAGTGGCGATACTTCCAAAGGGCGCGCAGCGTCGGGAGGCCATCCCATGGTGACAATTTCTTCTTGTCGTAACGGGCGGTGTAATTGCTCGGTACTTCATGAATCGCATAGCCCAGTCGCAATAACTTCGCAGTGATTTCTGCCTCAATATCGAAGCGGCAGCATTCCAGCTCGAGGCGGAGCGCGATCTCGCGCCACATCATTTTGTAGCAAGTTTCGATATCACGCAAATTTTTCCGATAGAACAAATTGGCCGCCGCGGTGATCAGCCAATTGCCGAATCGCATGATGCCGTGCTGGCTTTTCAATGATCGTACCCCATACACCACCTCGGCTTCACCGGCGGCAATGGGCGCCATCATGCGAACAAAATCATTCGGGTCGTATTCAAAATCGGCGTCCTGGATGACAATCAAATCTCCGGTGGCCGCCGCGAGCGCCGTGCGCACGGCTGCGCCTTTGCCCTGGTTCGTCGCATGATGCAAGACCCACACGCGGCGCGAAACGAGTCGATCCACTATTCCGGCGGTGCCGTCCGAAGACGCATCGTCGACCAACACAATCTCCTGATTAATGGGCACGGCTTGCACACGTTCCACCACCGCCGCAATCGTTTGCGCCTCGTTGAAAACCGGCATGAGGATCGAGAGCTTCATTCGTATCTTTTCGCAATTCGCCTGACGAGCGCATGAATTTTGTTGCCGGGATAAACCGAGCCGTGCCGGTAATTTGAAGCAATCATCAACGCCACCTTGCTGTCGCGCTGGAACTCGACGTAGGCTGCAACACCGGGCTTGCCGCCGGCATGGCCGTACCAGTCGCCTACCGTGTAGTCCCAAAGGAGACAGATGCCGCTGGCGGGGTTGCGCATTTTCAAAATATCCTGAACTGTGCTCTCCTGCAATATTCTGGCATTCTTGTATTGGCCGCCGTGCATGTAGGCCATCACCAAGTGTGAAAAGTTTGCGATGGTGCTTTTGAGATCGCCGGCCGGATAATCTCGATACCGATAAAAACCGATCGGATGATTGGGATAGTCATAGAGTGTTGCCAGGTTGCTCCTGTCCAAGTCGGCATAGACATAGCTGGCATTAAACATCTCGAGCGGCGCGAAGATGTGTTGTTTGCAGTATTCGTTGTAATCCGTTTTGCTCACCACCTCGACAAGATACGCCAGCAGCGCCGTGCCAATATTGGAATAGCCTTCCCGCTCGCCGGGACGGCTGTTTTTCCATACTGTCGAAACATAATGCGCTCCTTCCGGCAAAATAAATTCAGGAAGCCATTCCCTCAGAGGCGGCGCAGAATCCAATGGATAATGTGTATAATATTCGGGGACTTCGAACTCATTCTCCGGCCAAGCCAGGCCGGAGGTATGGGTCAGGAGATGGTACGGCGTTATTTTCTGCTCCGGATAATTCGGGTTTCGTACCGCAAACGGCAGGTAGGCGTTGATGTCGGCATCGAGGTTGAGCAATCCCTGTTCGCGCAATTGCATGGTTGCCGTAACGATCACGAGCTTGGAAATGGAAGCCAATCCGTAAATCGTATTGCGGTCTGCAGCCCTGCGACTCGCAACCTCGGCGTAGCCATAATATTTTTGCCAAACCAGCGAATCATCTTTCACCACCCAGGCCGCTAGTGAGGGAATTTGGTTGGCGTTGACCTCGCGCAGAATTTCATTTTCAGTATCGGCAAATTCCTTGACCTCGGGCTCGAAGGGAGAAGAGCATTGCAGAAAAACTAAAACCGCAAAGCCGATCAGAAAGATGGGCAGAAATCTTTCCATTTTATCAACTCCTGCTTTTCACAGTATTACTCTGGAATAACTACCACGACCACGAAAAGGTTTTAGAACGCAGATTCACACAGATCAACGCAGATAAAAATCAGCGTAAATCCGCGCAATCTGCGTCCAAAGAGATTTGGCTATGGCCTATGATTCTGCTACGTGCTTAGAATGCGATACCTGTCAAAAAAGTAATAGCAAACACATTTACCCTGCCGGCATCCTCATACAAGTCGATGAATTCCTTCGGTTGCGCCATCATGCTCGCCAGCCCCCAATTGAATCTGATCTCAAACAGCAACTGTCGTGACCATGCAGAAAACTCGGAATGAATGGCGAACACGAGTCCGTAATCCAGGTCTTTGACAGATGCTACGCGCTTCGTATTTTGTTCTTCCCAAATACGCAAGGTGCGATTCGCACGCAGTTTGAAAGCGGCATAAGGACCCGCGAGCAGGCCGGGCTTTACGCTCCAGTTTAATGGTATTTTGAATTTGAGCAGTACCGGGACTTCAATATAATCTACCTCACTGCTGTCCGGTTAAAATCGTAAAGCCAGCTGCGACAGATTGGCGGTGGCTCGCGATCGGTCGGAACTTCCGCACGCGGCATTGAGCAGAGCGTTGA
>JABWAN010000751.1 GCA_013361015.1 Candidatus Zhuqueibacterota bacterium
TCGTCGCCGTTACACGCGTTTTGAAGAAATCGATTGGAGCAATTGGACCGCGGAGCAACGCGCCACGCTGGTGTTTGTGATTTGCGCTGGCCGCGTTTTGCTCATTCACAAAAAAAGAGGATTGGGCGCGGGGAAAATCAACGGGCCCGGCGGCCGCCTCGATCCCGGCGAGATTGAATTGGCGTGCGCCATTCGCGAAGCGCAGGAAGAGCTGCACATTACGCCGACCGGACTGGAGCCTTGCGGCGAACTGCTCTTTCAGTTCGTCGACGGGCTTTCCATTCACGTCACGGTTTTTCGAGCTTCGGGCTATTCCGGCGAGCCGCAGGAAACCGAGGAAGCGATACCGTTGTGGGTCACTTTGGATCAAATCCCTTATGAACAAATGTGGGCCGACGACCGGCTCTGGATTCCGCTCATGCTAGCAGGCAAAAAATTCGAAGGGCGATTTTTGTTTGATGACGATATGATGTTGGGACATGAACTGAAAGTTATTGCATAGAGCAGTCAGAATAGTCCCATCTGCACATTTGCCAGGTCTTTCGCATGCGGCCACGTGGGTAAGGCGCTGATCTCCGGCGCAAGCTTGTGCAGCACATCATGAAAGTAGCGCGCGACGTTCGGAGCATCAATGTCATTCGGGGCGTGCATGAAAATGTAAGGCCGTTTGCCTTCCGCCAGCCATTGGATCACACACTGCGCCCATTCTGTGAGCAAGTCCTCATTCTTTGCAATCACCGGGTTGCCGACAAAGCGAACAAACGGAAGATTGCCGAGCGCGAGAGAACGCACCGGCATTTTAGGCTTCTTGCGTTGCGCTTCGCACATGATGGCGTCGTTCGGCGGTGCTTGCACGGCGTGTAAACCGCGCGTATCGAAGACTACTCGCCCCATTTGCAAAGACTCCAACAACGCGTTGAAGTCGTTTTCAATCTCTCCATTCCTGAAAAAGTCCGCATGCCGGACTTCCACGGCGTAGCGAAACTCTGAAGGCAGGTTTTTGAGAAAATCCGCCAATGCGGCGAATTCGTCGCCGCCGAATGAAGCAGGCAATTGCAAAAAGAACGGGCCTAGTTTTTCGGCAAGCGGCGTCAGCAAATTCAAGCAGGCGGCAACTTCCCTTTCTGCATGCTGCAAGCGCAAATGATGACTTATGGTCTGAGGAAATTTGAAACAGAAACGAAACTCCGGCGGCGTGTCTGTGCCCCACTTGCTTACGCTTGTGGCCTTGGGTAAAGCATAGAACGTGGTATTGCCTTCAACCGTGTTGAAGCTGGAAGCGTACTGCCGCAGGTAATCGTTCGGTCGGGCGTTCTTAGAGAAGAAATTTCCCACCCACTCTTTTTTACTCCAAATCGGGCAGCCGAGATAATAAGGGAGATCGGGCATTGTCTGCTCTCACAGCGAGATGAGCAACCCAAAGCGGATACCAATCAAAATGCTCCTAAAGATTTTTTGCGCCTTCTCAAAGTACCGCCTGCTCTGCAATTGCGCAAGCATAGAATTTTTGTGAGAGCACAATGCGGCGCAAGTAGCCCTTGCCTTTCAGGGTCATTCTTCTAAATTCACCGACACTGATCCATGCAAGGGAGTATGAAATGTCTGCTCAAGCGCAATTGCGTTTGACTCCCGAAGAGTATCTTGCGATTGAGCGCAAAGCTGAGTTCAAAAGCGAATACTATCAAGGTGAAATGTTTGCGCTGGCCGGCGCGAATGAGCCACATGCCGTCATCGCTTCAAATATCAATTGCGGGCTTGGCAATCAACTTGCGCATCGTGATTGCCTGGTTTACAACGGCGACCTGCGCGTAAAAGTTAATCCCCTGGGCAAATACACTTACCCCGACGTTATGGTTGCATGTGGCAAAAGAATCTTTGATGATGATCAGCACGACACTCTGGTGAATCCGGTCTTGATCGTCGAGATTCTTTCCTCTTCCACCGAGGCTTACGCCCGCGGTGCGAAGTTTGATCATTATCAATATATCAAAACGCTTGCAGAGTATATTCTAGTTGCGCAGGATTCCCGCCGTGTCGAGCAGTTCGTCCGGCAAAACGACGGCGCTTGGACCTATCGTGCTTTCAAGTCATCGGAAAACGTTATGAAGCTGGAAAGTATTGGCTGCGAGCTTAGGCTTGCAGAGATTTATCTTAAAGTTCCGGGGCTGCCGCCGACCGAGTAAACCGTTTCTGGGCACATGTTAACCTGCACCGTGGGCGAGCGTTTCTGCACTGTCTGCAACACCCGCAAAAGTTTCGTTACAATCTTTCCCCACCCTTGAATTTCGAAATGAATCTTTTTATCTTGTCGCTACTTTATTCACGATCGCCAAATCATCCCTTTTTAGATTTTAGCGCAAGGATTAGAACGCATGTTGAAGAACGAGCCCAGCACGCCCTCGCATTTTATTCGTGAAGCCATCAAGGAAGATATGCGCACCAACCGCTTTGGCGGCCGCGTCGTGACGCGCTTTCCTCCGGAGCCAAACGGTTATCTGCACATCGGTCACGCCAAGGCTATTTGCGTCGATTTCGGCATGGCGCAGGAATTCGGCGGGCGGTGTCATCTTCGCTTCGATGACACGAATCCCACCAAAGAGGAAATGGAATATGTCGAATCCATTCAAAACGACATCCGTTGGCTCGGTTTCGATTGGGGCGAGCACCTGTATTTTGCTTCGGATTATTTCGAGAAACTCTATGCCTTTGCCGCGCAGTTGATCAACGCCGGCAAAGCCTATGTAGACGATTTGAGTGCCGATGAGATTCGAGCGCATCGCGGCACGCTCACCGAACCGGGCATACCGAGTCCGTTTCGCAATCGCACGGTGGCGGAGAATCTGGAGCTCTTCGCGCGCATGCGCGCCGGAGAGTTTGCTGACGGCGCGAAGACGTTGCGCGCGAAGATTGACATGGCCTCGCCCAATTTGAATATGCGCGACCCTGTGATGTATCGCATTCGCAAGGCCGAGCACCACCGCACCGGCAACGCATGGTGCATTTATCCGATGTATGATTGGGCGCACGGCCAGTCCGATTCCATTGAAGGCATCACGCATTCGCTGTGCTCGCTCGAGTATGAAGACCACCGGCCGCTTTATGATTGGTTTCTCGACGCGCTCGGCATTTATCATCCGCAGCAAATGGAGTTCGCACGCCTCAATCTCAATTACACCGTAATGAGCAAGCGCAAGCTGCTTGCGCTGGTGCAGGAAGGTTTGGTGGCGGGCTGGGATGATCCGCGCATGCCGACGCTCGCGGGCTTGCGCCGCCGCGGCTATACTCCGGATGCGATTCGTGATTTTTGCGATCGCATCGGCGTCGCAAAGAGCAATAGCATGGTCGATATTGCCTTGCTCGAACATTGCTTGCGTGAAGATTTGAATCGGCGCGCGCCCCGCGTGATGGCTGTGCTGCGTCCGCTCAAGCTCGTGATTGAAAACTATCCCGAGGGGCAAGTGGAGGAACTGCAGGCGGTCAACAATCCCGAAGATCCGAGCATGGGCACCCGCACGTTGCCGTTCGCGCGCGAGCTGTATATCGAGCAGGAAGATTTTCGCGAGGACCCGCCGAAGAAATATTTTCGCTTGTTCCCCGGCAACGAAGTGCGTTTGCGGTATGCTTATATCATCAAATGCACCGGCGTGGTGAAGAACGAGAAAGGCGAGATCGTCGAAGTGCCCAAAAGCGGCAGCTCGACTGAAACGCGCAAGGTGAAGGGCACAATTCACTGGGTTGCGGCAACGCATGCCGCGTCCGCGGAAGTGCGATTGTACGACCGTCTCTTTGCCAAGCCGGATGCGGAAGACGTGGAAGACGGCAAAGACTTTCGCGCCAACCTTAATCCCGATTCGCTCGAAGTTTTGTCAACGGCTTTCGTCGAACAAAGTTTGAAGGGCGCGGCACCGGGCAGCCGTTATCAGTTTGAAAGAAACGGCTACTTCTGCGTGGATACGAAAGATTCGGAGCCGAACAAGCTCGTTTTCAATTGCACGGTGACTTTGAAAGACAAGTGGGCGAAGATCGAGAAGGCGGAGCAGAAGTAGTGCGCGTTTGAAAAGCGGATTATGCGGATTAGAGAATCAACGTCAGCACATAATTCTGAAAGTCTCTTGATCATTTTTTGAACGCGGATGACACGGATTGATCTGATAGACACGGACAAGGCGGAAACAAAAATCCGTGAGAAGCCGTGTCGTCCTCGCTATCCGAGATCCAATTTTTTTTGCTTTGATACTGTCCTGCTTCGGGACAGTAGTTTTTGAGTTTTCCTGAAAACTGATTTAGTCTATCAAAATATAATCGGCGCTTTATAGACAAAGCTTTTGGGTGCGGCTTGTCTTCGCGTTGGGCAATGGGGGATTCGTAGCGGTTTTGCAGGCGCATACAAAACGCCGAAATTCACATGGCAATAATTCACATGGCAATCATGCGATAAAATTTCAACCGGGTTGCGGTTGAACAAGTGTAAAAGGCAGGCAGAAAATCATGAAGACCACCTCGCTTCCGCGTTGCGTGTTTCTCCTCTGCTTTTTTTTATGCGGCGCGATGTTCAACTCAGGCTGTGCCGCAACGTCGCCGGACAAAGGCAGGCCGTCTGCGCTTGCGGCTTTGGGCGCACGTATTAACACGCTTCTTGCGGACTCGGCTTTGTATCGTTCGCAGGCCGGAATTAAAATCGCATCGTTGCGTACCGGAGAGGTTTTGTTCGAGCGCAACGCGCAACTTTTGTTTCATCCGGCTTCGAATCAAAAGTTGCTTACGTCTTCCGCCGCCTTCGTCCTGCTCGGGCCGGATTTTAATTTCAAAACCTCGCTCGTGTGCGATTCGTCCGCGTTCAACAAGGATGTCATCAACGGCGATCTCGTTCTGGTGGGACGCGGTAATCCCGATTTGAGCACGGGCGATCTTTCCACGCTCGCACAAGCATTGGCGCAACAAGGCATACGCGAAGTCACGGGCAATATTATTTGCGACGATTTTTATTTCGATGATGTGCGCTGGGGCAGTGGCTGGATGTGGGACGACGATCCCTCGTGGCTCTTTTCGCGCTTTTCCGCTTTGACGATAAATGACAACGCCGTGGAGGTTGCGGTGACTCCGGGCCGCAGTCTGGGCCACCCCGCGCAAGTGATGATCAATGCGCCCAGCCCGTTTGTCGAGTTCATCAATGCGAGCATCACCGTGGCGCGCCGCCAGCAAATTGATTCGCTCAGCTTGCCGCGCTTGTCGCTCGCGCGACGCTGGCAGGAAAATCAAAATGTCTATGTCATTTCCGGCGCCATCGGCATGGAGGAGGCACCGCGCGAAGAAAAGATAAACGTGCTCGATCCGGCTC
>JABWAN010000752.1 GCA_013361015.1 Candidatus Zhuqueibacterota bacterium
CCGGCGCGGCTCGTGCGCGTGCCCGAGGGCATCCCGCGCGGCGATCCGTACAACGTCGGGCAGCTCTATCACGCCTTCGCCCTCCCCGCAGCCGAGCCGGGTTCTTATCGCTTGCGCATCACTGTGATCGATTTGATCACGCAGCAACACTGTACGCGCACGGTGGATTTTGAGATCATCAAAAATGATTTGCTTCACGGAGAGTGATTCTCTACATTTGTGTCTTCGACTACACTTTCCTCCCAATCTTTCAATAGACAGTAACGTTTGAACTCTGAAGCAAAGGATGTTTCATGATTGAAGGCGTACAGGTCAAGCAGCTTACAACGCATAGTGACGAGCGCGGTTTTTTTCGCGAGATTATTCGCAGCACCGACGAATTTTTCAAAGAGGGCTTTGCGCAATGGAGCCATTCGCTCATGTATCCCGGGGTGGCGAAAGCTTGGCACATTCACAAAACGCAGATCGATTGGTGGTATGTGCCGGCCGGCAATCTCAAAGTGGCGTTGTTTGACAAGCGGCCAGAGTCACGCACTTTTCGGACGCTGGCAACTTACTTCATCGGCGAGAACTACCCGGCGTGCGTCATCAAAATTCCTGCGGGCGTGGCGCACGGTTGCAAAGCTTTGGGCGGCGGCGTCACTCATTTGTTTTACATTACCTCCGGCATTTATGACCCGCAGGAAGAAGGCCGCATTTCGCACGACGACGCAGAAATCGGATTCAATTGGCTGGCTGGGCCGGAGATCAAATAGCGGCGCGCTTAGTTTTTCAAACTCAGAACAGATTCTAGAAGCTTTGCGCCACTCTTTGAACACGGGTTTAACATTTTATGTGTGCAAAACTAAGGTAGGAAGGAGACGACTTTGGACCTAGATATTAGCGGCAAGACCGCATTGGTGACGGCGTCCAGCAGAGGCTTGGGGCGGGCGGTAGCAGAAACGTTGGTGCAAGAAGGCGTGAACGTCATGATTTGCGCGCGCGGCGTGGTGACGCTCGAACAAACATTCGCGGCCGTCCGTTCATTGGCTGCGGAAGGTGTGAAAGTGGAGTACGAAGTTGCGGACATCACGAAGCCCGAAGAGGTCGAGCGCCTCACGCAAAGTTGTGTGAAGAAGCTCGGAGGCTTGGACATATTGGTGACGAACGTCGGCGGCCCTCCGCCGGGCAAATTCTTCGAACTGGAAGAGGCGCATTGGCGACAAGGCATTGAAATGTTATTGATGAGCGCTGTGTATTTGTGCCGCGCCGCAGTGCCCTACATGAAAAAACAAAAGTGGGGACGCATTATCATGCTCAATTCGATGGTCGTCAAACAGCCGATTGAAGGTCTCGTGCTTTCGAATGCCTTGCGCAACAGCGTGAATGGTCTCACCAAATCACTGTCGCATGAACTCGCGCCGAGCAACATCACGGTCAATGGGGTCGCCACCGGTTGGACGCGCACCGATCGCGTCGACGAAATCATGCAGGCGCAAGCCAAACGCGAGGGCATTACCTCACAAGAGGCTATGGATCGTATGGTGCGGAGTATTCCATTAGGCCGCATGGGCCGCCCCGAAGAGCTGGCTTCGCTCGTGGCGTTTTTAGCGAGCCGCCGCGCGAGTTATATCACTGGCAGCACGATTCTCGTTGATGGCGGCGCGTATAGCGGGTATTGAGGCAGTCGAAGATTTACCGGCACGCTGAAAACTGCAACGCAGCCAACAGCACGGTTATTGACGCCTTCCCCAGGCGTCTTTCAGCGTGTGTGTTTTTTGATTTCAAAATGTGAAAGGCTAGACTGCGAGGCTTTCCGACGGCCCGGCAGCGTGGCGAACCGCAGCCTGCTCCGAATGCAGCACTTCACTCCACCCACTTCTCGTTCTTTACTTCACAGAGCACAGATTCAAGATCGTTGAAAACGATCTTCTCCGGCTTCATGGGCATGAGCGGTAAATCCACGCGCGTCAGCGGCCCCCGCACCACAACTCGCGTACGCGCAAAACGCTCTTGTCCGAAATCAATGCGTACTAAAACCGGCATTTGAAAATCATCCGGCACGTTGCGCTGCTCGATTTTGCAATGCGCCACCCATTTCCCTTGCGGCGTCTGCTCCAATTTGTGTGCAAAGCGATACTCGGGAATTCCCGTGGCGTGCACCCACTGTTGAAAAAACCAGCTCATGTCCTTGCCCGCCTGCTTCTCCACGATTTTTTGAAAATCCAAAGTGGAAGCCTTTTGGCCGCGATAGGTTTGATAAAATTCTTGCAGAATGTTCGTGAACACTTCTTCCTTCATGGTGAGATAATCGAGGAGCATGTTGCGCAACATGTGCAGCACCCATGCGCCCTTCTTGTAAATAATCAAACCGTAGTCGCCCGCGGTCGTGCTGGTGCTGGTGCGATAACCCAAAGAAATCGGTCCGGCTTGCTGCCCGCTGCCGAATAAAAATTTGCGGTTGCTGAAAATCTCGTCGCGCCAATCTTTCAGCCGGTCAAAATATTTTTTGTTGTCGCGCAGTGCGATCTGCATGTACCACAAGCCCGCAAACGAAGCAAAGCCCTCACTCAACCATTGATCGTGATATGTTTCGAAATCCACGCCGATGCCCCACCATTGATGCGCCACTTCGTGCGCGCGAAAAATTTGATCATACCCTTCATCATCCGTAGCTTGAAAAGTAGACCACGCCAAATGAATCAAGCCCGGAAACGCCAAACCGTGACTGATCGGCGTTTCAGTGGCATAAAAATGTTTGATCTTCGGTTTCCCAAATAGGTGCGAGAAAAACACCAGGCTGTTGGCAACGTCTTGACCGACTTGCTTCTCCATGCTCTTGCCGGAAAGAATTCCCTGCCGCGCCAAGGACTGGCCGATTTGCTGATGCCCGCTCTCCGCCATCAACACGGTGACCGGCACCGTGCGCTCGTCGGTGATTTCGTGTTTTTTGAAATAGCCGATATTGAACGAAGCATTGCGAATCGGCTCGGGCGTCACCCAACGCGTGCTGAGCACTTCATCTTGCACCGCGCTCGAAATATTATCACCCACGCTCACAAACGTCATTCTCTTCGGCGTGTGAAAAGTGAGATCAAATGTGGCATAGGTGCGATTGCCGTGCAGCGGGTACCACCCCAAAGAGGATTTGATCACCATCCAACCACCGTCGTTCTCGATCAAATCGCCGCGATAGTAGAGCTTGAGCTTGCGCGTTTCATCGCGCGCGAGGGCGGGCTGGCAATGCACCCATAAATACGGATTCTCTTTTTCTTTGAAGAAAGACGCTTGCTCACCGGTGCTCCACATCACCGAATCGACTTCCATATCCGAAAAAAGATAAAAATAAATCCAGCTTTGCTCCGGTTGCAGCGCATTGAACTCCACCTCCGCGCACGCGGAGAAATTAAGATTGCCGGAAAACGAACTATTGAGCTTGCTTTCGATGCGATAGTGATTGACGTGCAATAGGTCTTTATTCTCTTTCGTCAAATGCCGTCCGCTCTGGTAGTCGTCACGCTGGTGAAACTGGCAAATGACCTCCGCAGCTTTCACGAAATGCGCTGTTTCTGCCCGCCGCAACAGACTGACCTCTTCGATCTCGTCCGGACTGATCTTGAAGAACATGGGGTCGTCTACGCTCTTGCTGAAGTGCGCGTAGAACAATCCGTTCTGCAGACGATTCAGGGCCGCGCGCATGA
>JABWAN010000753.1 GCA_013361015.1 Candidatus Zhuqueibacterota bacterium
CACGACTTCATAACCTTGCTGCGCGAGCACGTGGGCAATGCCGTTGCCCATCGTGCCGCCGCCGATGACGCCGATGTTTTTCATCATTCTCTGCGTATTCTCAAAAAGAAATTTTATAACATGAGGTACAAAGATAATCGTCACCTGTCATCGTGTAGCCGTCGTGCCCCAAATCAATAACGCAACCGCAGCCCTTGCAGCGCGTCGGTTCAAATGCCGGCGGGTTTTCCAGCTTCACGAAGTTGTATTCGTTCGTACTGAAATGGACATACAACTCCGTGTCGAAACCATTTCGACATTTTTCGCACTCGCGCCAATCGCCTTCATGTTTCTCATGAAAGTGATAGCTACACATGGTGTAACGATCGTGGTTTCTATAGCAGCTATTTCGAGCATACGAAAATAGCACGTACTTGTCGGCATTAGCGCAAATCCATTGGTCGCAGCATTGCGTTTTCGTCAAGTTTTTCGTTTTGCCGCAGAGGCCGCAACGCGGCGTACTCGCGCGCTTGCGCGGCGACGCTTTCTTTTTCGTCGCGGTCTTGCGTTTCGAGGCTGTGGGCATAGCGGCCTTCCTTGAAGGGAGTCACACTTTCTGAGCGGCAAGCTCTTCGCGTACTCTTTGATTAAGCCACTGGTCGAGCAGCTTTTCCGGCGACTTTCTTTTACGTTTCGCCAAATCCCGAACTTGCGCCAAAGTTTTTCTTTGCTGCATTCTTTTCAATGACACGTTCGCTGATGAAGATTTGTTGAATATCTTGCGGACGCATGGTTCCCCCCCTTTTGAGCTGCATGCAGTCGATCAAAAACTCATCCGAGTTTTTCCACAATCACCGCCGAAGCTTCGCCGCCGCCGATGCAAATCGCGGCCATGCCGTATTTCTTTTGGTACTCCTGTAAAGCATGCACGAGCGTGACAAGAATGCGGCAGCCGCTCGCGCCAATGGGATGACCAAGCGCAACCGCGCCGCCGTGCACGTTCATCTTCTCCAGCGGAATGCCGAGCTGCTGTTGCGCCGCCAAACTCACCACCGCGAACGCTTCGTTGATTTCGAACAGATCGATCTGGTTTAATGCAAAGCCCGACTTCTTGAGAATTTTTTCAATGGCATCGATTGGTGCAGTCGTGAACCATTCCGGCTTCTTCGCCGCGGAAGTTTGCGCGACAAGTCGCGCTTGCGCTTTCACCCCGAGTTTGTCCGCAACTTCTTTTGCCATGACCACCACCGCAGCCGCGCCATCGTTGATCTTTGAAGCATTCGCCGCCGTGATCGTGCCCTCTTTATCAAACGCGGGTCGCAGCGTCGCCATCTTTTCGAAATTCGCCTTCTTCGGCTCTTCATCTTCTTTCACAAATGCAGGCTCGCCTTTCTTAGAAGGCAAAGGCACGGGCATGATCTCTTTCGCGAAGAGGCCCTTCTCTTGCGCGGCTTGCGCGCGTTTGTAGCTCATCACCGCGAATTCATCCTGCGCGGCGCGCGGTATATTGCACTCGCGCGCGCACAGCTCCGCGGCGTTGCCCATGTGAAAATTATTATAAACGTCCCACAAACCGTCTTTGATCATGCTATCGATCAACTCGCCGTGGCCGAGGCGATAACCGTCACGCGCTTTATTGAGCAAGTACGGCGAGTTCGACATACTTTCCATGCCGCCCGCAACGATGACATCCGCGTCGCCAAGCATGATGGCTTGTGCGGCAAGCATCACGGCTTTCAAACCGGAGCCGCACACTTTGTTGATCGTCATGCACGTGACCCGTTCGGGCAAACCCGCCTTGAGCGCAGCTTGCCGCGCCGGCGCTTGCCCAACGCCCGCAGGCAATACGCAACCCATGATGACTTCGTCAACTTTTTTCGGATCAACACCTGCGCGTTGCAGAGCCTCTTTCACCACGAGCGCACCCAACTCCGGCGCGGGAATCGTTGCGAGCGCGCCTTGAAATGCGCCGATCGGCGTGCGGCACGCGCCGGCGATGACGACTTCACGATATGAATTTGACATTGCTCATCCTCACGATTTGTGCAAAAACATAAACAGACTCAATCAATCGCATACTTGATTTCAATCATGGGCGAAAGTGTTTGCGAACCGACCGAGGGAATGCCCGACACCGTTCTCTCGCCCGTTGGAATTTGTTGCACGCCGATGGTTTCCTCTGCCAACTTCGAAGGATACTGGCCATTGAAATTCGGATCGGGATCATCCACAAGTGCGGTGAAAGTGATGTGAAAAACTTCGGCGTCAATCGGCAACGGCATTTTTTCCTGTGGCGTGGTATAGCCTTCACCGGCCCAAACTTGCTTGGCGGGATAGGAGAAGTCATTGCCGTTGATGTTGATGACAATGCGCGCCGCGCCGGAGTATTTTACGCTCTGCACGGTGAGCCAATATTGTTGCACCTTGGGCGAGGCCTTCGTTTTGCCGGCATCGCCAAGAAAGTATCCCAACGAAGCGCCGGCAACGGTAATCAACGTGACGACAATCGCCTGCATCGCGCCGATCTTTGCGACTTTGACTTGCGTATCCACCGGCGGATTTGCTTTCGCCATAATTTCTCCGAATAATCTCAGGCATTATTTGTTATAGCATGCCTCCTCAATTTGTCATTCTGGAAGAACTCCCTCGCACTGGGATGATGGCCGAGCAGGGGGCAGTTCCTTCCAGGATGACATTTTAAGAAGGGTATTGCAAATTGATCTGAAACGATAGACAACACGCAACGCTCAAAGCTCAACCGGCTCGATCTTCCAATTGCCCTCCGCCTGTTGCAAATAACCCGCGCGCAAACGCGGCGCATGCTCGAACACGAGCAGCCATTGCTCTTCGAAAGCCTGTTGCAAAACTTTTGGTTTGATCAACATCGTCTGCGCGGGATAGAGATCATAACCCATCACATACGGCGTGCGCAAATGCGAAGTCGTCGGCACGAGATCGGCAAGAAAGCAAACCGTTTTGCCGGCGCTGTGCGCTTTGACGATCATGTGATCGCGCGTATGACCGCCGGTGACGACGCCTTCGATACCAGCTATGATTTCGCCGGAGCCTTCGAGAAACTTGAGCACGCCGTGCTGCACGAGCGGCACGAAGTTTTCCTGCACATAACTCGCTTTGCTGCGCGGATCGGGTGCGAGCGCGACTTCGTATTCGGCGCGCTGGCAATAATACGTCGCGTTGGAAAAAGTCGGAACGATCTCGCCGCTCGCGTTGCGGCGCGTGCTCCAGCCGATGTGATCGAAATGCAGATGCGTGAGAATCACATGCGTAATGTCTTCGGGCTGCAATTGCATCGCGGCGAGTCGATCGAGCAACGTTTGCTCGCGATGAATGCCGAACATATTGCCAAATTTCGTGTCAAACTTATCACCAACACCGCAATCGATGAAAATCTTCTCCGCGCCGCGCATGATGAGCAGCGAATTCAACCCCATCAAGATGCGGTTCCTCTCATCCGGTGTATCCATGCGCTCCCACAACACGCGCGGCACTACGCCAAACATCGCGCCGCCGTCGAGGCGAAAGAGGCCGTCGGAGAGAAGGAAAAGGTCAAGGTTGCCGAGTTTCATCTAGATCTTATCTTCGTAGGTTTCAGAATACGTTTCTATTTCCTTCGGAGTGTAGACTAAAAAACCTAAAACTTGAAGCCGCTCTTCTTTGGTGAGCTGTGAAAG
>JABWAN010000754.1 GCA_013361015.1 Candidatus Zhuqueibacterota bacterium
CCTCGGTGGTGGTGGCGGCGGCCGATTCCCAGGCGGTGACGAACGTGCCAAAGGGCGTCGCGCCGCCGGTCGCCTGGCGCGGAACCCATTGCGTCGAGGACGTGCCGTTGATCGTCGGGAAGGCCCAATCGGTCGTTCCGCTGAGCGTGCCAACCGTGTTGGTATTCGAGATTTCGACGTATTGGACGCCGATTTCGCCCTGGCGAACGACGTGGTCGAGGAAAATGTACGTCTGCGTGTCGACGTCGGCGGGGCGGAAGCCGTCTTTGTAGGCCGCGGCGCGAAGCGTGGTGGTCGTGTCGATATGGACCGGCCCGGTGTACAACGCGGCGGCGGAATTCGCCGCGACCGGCTCGCTGCCGTCGAGTGTGTAGTAGATCGTCGCGCCTGCCGTCGCCGTAGCGATCGTCACGTCGAACGGAGTTTCGTAAAAGCCGCGGTCGTGGCTGAACGTCGTGTCCTCGACGAAACCGAACAAGCCCTCGCCGTTGGGTCCGCCGGGCGTGGCCGTCTCGAAGTATTGTCCGACGCCGCTGCCGCCGAGATTGGTGGCCGTCAACTCGGGCAAGATCAGGAAGTCGTCGTCGTTCGCCGAGGAGTTCAAGCCGTGAAACGCGAGCACGTTCGTCTGCCCCGCGACGAGCAGATTGCGGTGGGCGGAGAGGTCGATTGTTTCGAACGTGGTGGTGTCGGTGACGCTCCGCTCGGCGGTGGCCGCCGCGTTGAAGGCCGGCGGAACGTTGGCGGCGGTGGGCGCATTGCGGCGGGCGACTTCCTGGCCGTTGAGATAAGCCACAAAGCCGTCGTCGTAATTCACCATCAACGTGAGCTGCGTCATCACCGCCGGGCTAACCGCGAGCGTGAAGGATTTGCGAAAGTAGTAGGTAATATACCCCGCGTTCAGCGCGGTGTTGATGTAGCTCTCGCCAAAACCTAAAATGCCGTTGCCACTCTGCCAATGGTCGTCATTAAAGCTCGGTTCTTTCCACGCCGTGCTCAGGTCCGTGCCGCTGGCTTCGTATTTCCACGAAGATTTTTTTGCGATAATGACCGCGGCATTTTGCGCTTGCGCGAAAGTTGAAACGAGCAGCAGCGCGAGCAACAAACAAAATGAGCAAGTCGATTTAAACATGTTCCACTCCACAAAATGGGTCGATATTGGCGGATAAGTTTTGACGATTGAAATCGGTACTGCGTAGAATCGAACTCATCTCCCGGCCCTTTTCTTAAAAAGAGAAGGGGAGCAAAACTTGGTCAAGCGCTGGCGTTCTTTTGCGTCTAGCAAAGAACGATTCTTTGTGCCTTGCCTCGGTTCTCCTCTTCTCTTTCCCGGAAGAGGGGCCCGGGGGAATGAGTTCAGATTTGCGCATCGTCAAATTTCATTACGTCATGAGACGGCCAAAACCGGGCGCAGCGACTCACGCTCCACGGTTCTTGCGCGACGAGGCTCGATCACAACATTCGAGCTGGCGCTCATTTGCGGAATTTCCAGCCAATAGGCTTGCAATTTTTCCTGCGGCACAGGCCGCGGCGCAGACCGGCGAATTTTATTGCGGAGCAACGTGAACCCGAATCTTATGGCCGCAAGCGCAGGCTTCCAAATTTTAGAGAAAACGCTGTTGGCCCCGGCCAGATTCATCAAATAGTCGCGCCGACCTTTCCAGGTCGGCAGCAATGCAGCGCGAAGAAACTTTTGAATTGCTTGCTTCACTTGCGCCTCGGAGTCCTGTTGCGGCGCGGGCAATGGAAAGAGATCGAGGCCGCCGTCCACGCAACATTCTTCGAGGCCCTTAAAAGCCGCGGAAGGAATCTCAACGCTGGTGAGTTGGGCTACGCTTTTTAAAGCGAGAGCAACTTCGCGGAGCGCGGCGAACGATTGCGCGCGCTGTTGAAATTTTTGCCAATTCAAATCACCCGCGAGGTTGCGAAGAAACTCCGCGACCATGCTGAGCGTTTGCCAGGGCGCACTGGTCCGTGAAAAACGCAGACAGAGCACAAGCAAGACGTCTTCCGGGGCCAGCATATGAATCGCAATCGGTCGCGCCGGCTCCGGCTGCGAGGACTGCAAAATTTTCTTGAGCAATTGCCGCGAAGCATACTTTGCAGGTGCGCTCCACCATTGTGACAAAAGCGGCGGCGGCAACGCCGAGGCGTTGGGCAGATTCTTTTTTGCGTCGCTCGCGGCGTGTTTATCCGGCACGAGAATTTCCGTTTCACCCATGCGCGCTAGCGCGGGATGCGGCAGCAATTGCTCCGGGCTGCGCGTCACGAGCACAACCGGGCGAAACCCCTCATTCGCCAACGCTTGTGTGACGCCGGTCAACGCTGCGTACGATTGCCGATTGAGCGCCGCGGTTTCGCGCACGGTGGCTTCCCATTGCTTCAGGGCAGGAGCCGGCACGCAGGAATCGCTTGCGGCTTCATCTAAAAATGTATGCAGCCGGCCCAACGTTCCGAAGCACGCGCTGTACAGCCCAAACTTGAGAAAGTCCGGCCGCAGCTCGGCGAGCACCTCCGCGGGCGCGGAAACGCCGAGAACTTGCTGGACAAATTCCAGCGCACAGGACACCGAGCCTTGCATCTGCGCGGCGCGCGTGATGTTGATGAAAGTGCGCCAATCCATGGCCGCGCCATATTGCCGAAGCACTTCCGCCATATCGCAAAACTGAATCATCTCGTTGAAGCCGTGTCCTTCCAAATGCACGCAGAGATGAAAGAGCAAATCTTCCCACGACATGCGCGCGACGCGGCTTTGCAGCAAACGGTCGGGATGCGCGCGCTGCCAAACTTCTTTAATCGGCGCGCGAAACTCATGAACGCCGCTCGTGCTTTGCGCCCAATCGCGCTGGCTCAAGTTCCATTGCAGATCGATCCAAATCCCCTTGGCATGATTCACGAAATGATAACCAAAGCCGTACTTGTCTTTGAACGGATTCGCCGGCAGTTGCGGATGATATCCGGCTTGCTTGAGCATAGCTTTGGCGCGCTCGAAATCATGAGGCGGCACGAGCAAATCGAGATCGCCGAGGGGACGCAAGCCGGCTTCGGGATAGATTGTATGCAACAAATGCAGCTCTTTCATGAGCATCACCGGCACGTCCGCGGCATTGAATGTGGCGAAGAGTTGGTCAAGCTCCGCGAGCAACAATTCATTCCGTTGGATGTTGCGATGATAAATTTGTTGGAGCTGCATGCGCATGACTTCCGGCACGCGCCGCCATAACGTGGCTTCGCTCCGCAGATGGCGATAGAGCAAAGGCGTCATGCTTTGTTTGATCGAACGTTGCAGCAGGCCTTCCCAATCGACGCGACCTTGCAATAGTTCTTCCAGCGCCGCGCAGCTCTGCGCGTTCGGATCGAGTCGCGCACAGCATAGAAGAATGCGCTCTTCCAATCCTAGTACGGACAAGTATTGTGTGGGCATTTTTGTGGGCTCCTTCATAATCCATCACGACAGCTTGAATTCGAATCATTACCGTTGCGGCTTCACGCAAGAGGGATGCCAAGAAGGATATCGGGAGGCGGGAAAATGCGGCGCTGTAATTTGACGATTTATAGAAAGAGCGTATGCAACTAGATAAATACTAGAATGGAACGCTAGTAAAGCCGTAACACTTTATTTCAGTCTAACGCTTGTGGAATGAAGGCAATCGTAACGAAATAGTTCGTTC
>JABWAN010000755.1 GCA_013361015.1 Candidatus Zhuqueibacterota bacterium
CGCGCGTGTTTGCAGAATTGGGCGGAGAGATTCAAACCGATGCGGAAGTCGAAGAGATCGTCGTGGAGCACGGTCGCACGACGGGTGTGATGGTCAATCAAAAATTTTACGCTGCGGAGGCGGTCGTTTCCAATGCGGATTGGGCGCACACGCAGCTCAAGTTGCTCAAACCGGAAAATCGCCGCAAATGGACGAATCGCAAAGTCGAGCGGCGCGATTATGCGATGAGCGCGTTCTTGCTCTATCTCGGCGTGCGGCGGCAATATCCGCAGCTTTTGCATCACACGTTGATTCTATCCGAACGCTACGAGGAGTTGGTGAAAGATATTTTTGATCGCAAAATTTTAGCGGAAGATTTTTCGATGTACTTGCACGCGCCCACGCGCACGGATGCCACGCTGGCGCCGCCGGGTTGTGAAAGTCTGTACGTGCTCATTCCAGTTCCCAATCTCGCCGGCGAAATTGATTGGCGCCGGGCTGCGCAGCCGTTTGCCGAGCGCGTCTTAAAATTTTTGGAAAAAGATTTCGGTTTGGAAAATTTGCGCCAAGAACTCGAAGTGATGGAAACGTTCACGCCGATTGATTTCAAGCTGCGGCGCAATTGCCATCTCGGCAGCGCGTGGGGCATTGAACCGAAGCTGACGCAGACGGCGTATTTTCGCCCGCACAATCGCAGCGAAGAAATTCCGAACCTCTATTTCGTGGGTGCGAACACGCATCCGGGGGCGGGGGTGCCGGGCGTTTTGCTTTCCGCAGAGGCGACGGAGAAATTAGTGCTCGCGGATTTGGGCGAGGCTGGAGTGCGAGTCGCAGCTTTCGAAACCAAGCTTGCATGACAGAACCATAAACACTAAATTGGGAGGTGAGAAATGGCGCTCACGAGCATCGATCAGATTTTGAAGGAGAGGTCCGAGCATCACCCGGAAAGTTTTATTCGGTTGCTGTTTCCCAAAGGGAGATTTCGCATTGTCGCGACCAAGCTTGAAAAGGAACTGGCGATCAAGACTCGCGTGCCGGATCGTGTCATCCAATTGCAAACCGTGCACGGCAAACGCTTGGTGCATTTCGAATTTCAAATGCGCTATCGCCGCAAAATTCCGGAGCGCATGTTTGTTTATGCGGGTGCATTGACGGCGAAGTATCAAATGCCGGTGGCATCTTTTCTTTTTCTTATCAAACCGTCACTCCAGATCGGTGAGGTTGGCGCCTATCACGCGGAGCTTTTTGGCAAACCCACAAACGAGTTCACTTTTCCTGTGATTCGTTTGTGGAAGCTGCGGGAAGCGATTTTATCCGGCAATGAAGATTACCGCATCTTCGCACCGCTTTTGTTTGAGATTGAACCGAAACCCAATTTGACGCTGTTACGCAAAGTCCGGCAGTTGATTCAACTCGAAGTCGATGCTCGGCGGCGCGAAGCATTGTACAGCATTGCGATTCCAATCGCGAGTAGGTATTTCAGTTTAAGAATGATCAAGTCCATTGTTTCGGAGGCTACTATGACAGACATAAAATGGGAAGAACTGCCCTACATTGGCGATAGAATCAAAGCCAAGAAGAAAGAGGCTTGGGAAGAAGGTCGCCAAGAAGGCCGTCACGAAGGCGGTGTACTCGGCATGCACGAATTACTTCTCGACGTTCTGAATTCCCGATTTGGCAACGTACCCGTTAAAACGATTCGAGCCATTCATACGGTGCAATCGCCGAGCAAGCTCAAAACGCTAGCGCGCAAATCGCTCAAGGCCGAGTCGTTGGCGGAAGTGCAGAAGCTTTTACCGACGAGCAAAACGAACGGTCGTCGCATAACCAACACGCGCAAACCGACGCGCGCATCAAAGTAATAAGTGTGCCCATGAAATTCTGGCTCGAATCCTTCAGCCGGCCCGCGTTCGAACACGCGCGCCAAATGACCGCCTATTATTCGAAAAGCTTCTATCTTTCCGCGAGCATGTTGCCGCCAGAGAAGCGGTGGGCAACTTTCGCAGTGTATGGCTTCTGCCGTTACGTTGATAATTTGATCGACAAGCCGCGCCGGCGCACAACCGACGAGGTTTTGCATGAAGTGGCGTTTCTTCGGCAGGAATTACAGATCGCCTATCGAACCGGCGGCTCCGAACATCCCATCTTGCAGCCGTATATTGTCGTGGCGCTTCGTTACGGTATTCCGATAGAATATGCGCTCGACCTTCTCAACGGCGTGGAGATGGATGTCGAGTATTCCCGCTATCCGAATTTCGACGCGCTCTATCTGTTCTGTTATCGCGTCGCGGGCGTGGTGGGATTGATGATGACGCACATTCTCGGCTACACAGATGCCGCGGTTTTTGGCTATGCAGAGAAGCTTGGCGTCGCCATGCAATTGACCAACATTCTGCGCGACGTACAAGAAGATTGCAGCATGGGTAGAATTTATCTGCCGCTCAATGAGCTGCGCGCATTCGGATGCAGCGAGAATAATATTTTCGAGGCACGCATGAGCCCGGCATTGCGCGAGCTGATGAAGTTTCAACACGAGCGCGCCTACTCCTATTACGAAGCCGCGGAGCCGGGCATTCGCTTGCTGAAGCCGGATGCGCAGTACGCGATCTACTCCGCGAGCCGCATTTACCGCGGCATTCTCAAGCGCCTCAAAGCGCGCGACTTTAATCCTTTCCTCGGTCGGGTGTTTGTGCCGAAGCACCGCAAGATGGGGATTCTCATGCAAGAGATCTTGCGCACCAAATGGCTCGCCGCGCAAGCGCGTTTGGCGATTTGATAAAATCAAATTCATGAGTTTTGCCTCATCACCAAAATCAGCCTTAGCCAGAGAACACCTTCATGTCCGCCTCTGTCAAGCTTCCTGCGCACATGCGTGCTGTCGTCCTGCATGAGTTTGATAAACTCGACGCACTTGTTGTTGAGCAAAAGCCGGTGCCGCAACCGCGCGCCGGCCAGGTTTTAGTGCGCATGCACGCCGCTCCCATCAATCCCTCCGATCTTGCTGCTCTGCGTGGTTTGTATCGTGTTCAGAAGACGCTGCCCGCGGTGGCGAAAGTCTACGCGGATTTCCTGCGTTCCGGCGACAGTCAGGGGATTCCTCCTGAGGATATTTGTTACACGGCCGCGTTGCATCGCAAACACTTTCCGCAGCGTCTCGCCGTCATCGGCCGGGACCGCGAAGACCTCGCCTCGGGAATCGAAGCATTCATCAACGGCGCAGCCCGCGCGAACGTCTGTGTAGGAACCACGGTAACCGATCGGCGCCCCCGCGTGGCCTTCGTGTTTCCCGGACAGGGTACCCAGTGGCCCGGCATGGGGCGGCGGCTACTCGATTGCTCGCCGGTCTTTCGCGAAGCCGTGGAAGAAGTGGATGCTCTGTTCCATCCGCTGGGCTCCTGGTCGATCCTGGAAGAAATGGCAAGGCCTGCGCAGGAGTCTCGCCTGGAAGAGACCGCGTATGCGCAGCCCGCGCTCTTCGCTTTGCAGATCGGCCTTGCGGCGATGTGGAAGTCGTGGGGGGTCGAGCCGGACTCCGTGTTGGGACACAGCATGGGCGAGGCAGCCGCGGCCTTCGTGGCGGGCGCACTTTCACTGGACGACGCGGTGAAAGTCATTCACCACCGGAGCCGCCTGATGCAACGCGCGACGGGCACGGGCCAGATGGTCAGCGTCAGCCTGCCGTTGGAGGAA
>JABWAN010000756.1 GCA_013361015.1 Candidatus Zhuqueibacterota bacterium
GATTGATGCTGGCGTGGGGCAATGGCGGTTGGCAGAATTTTTCCACGGTCGCGCAAGTCGATCGCTTTGTGCGCTATACGCTCGCGCGCTACAGCGTTTATAATGTATTCTGGATTACAGCCGGAGAATACGAAGAAGCGGCGCCGCCGGGAGGGCACGCGCACGTCGGTGAGCTAATCGCTGCAAGCGATCCGTATGTGCATCCCATCACGACGCACACGATCAACAGCAGTGCGGAAGATTTTGGCAATGCCGCATGGCACACGACGATCTATCAGCAAACCGGCAGCCCCGCTCTCATCACGCGCGATCGCATTTACAACAAGCCGGTGATCAATTCCGAATTCGGCTATGAAGGCGATCAAAGCGCGGAAGCGGTGCGGCAGGACGCATGGCAAATCGTGATGCGCGGTGGGTTTGCAGTATATGGCGATACGGCCACGTATCATTACAACGCGACGATGACGAGCGCCAAGTTAAATTCGCCCGGCGCACGCTTCATGACGATTCTCAAAAACTTTTGGACCGGCAACAATGCACCCGCATTTGCGTGGCAACGCTTCACGCGCTTCGAGGTCGTGAGCGGCTCGCGCTTTCTGGCCGGCAATCCCGGTTTGGAGTATGTGGTCTATGCCGAAGGCCGCGGCACGTTCACGGTTAATCTTTCCGATGCGAGCGCCAACACGAACTCCCCCCTTGCCCCCCTCGAGGGGGGAATTAACCTCGCGAATTCACAAAGCGCGACGGCAACGATCATCAACGGGCAATGGTTCAATACCCGCACCGGTGTTTGGGGCGCAACGTTTTCGGATACGGCGAGCGCGGCATTTTCATTGACACCGCCGGATTCTGCCCATGCGGCTTATTTGGTTGTTGCGCCGCCAGCCACGCCACCGGTGATTTCGCAAGTGCTCGCCAGTGTGACGAGCACCACGACGGCAACGATCACGTGGCAAACCGACAAGCCCGGCGACTCACAAGTGGAGTATGGCTTGACCGCAAGCTATGGCAATGTTTCCGTGCTCGATACCACCAAGACGCTCAATCATCAGATTGCGCTCACGGGGCTTTCGCCGAACACGCTTTATCATTTCCGCGCGCGTTCGCGTGATGCGAGCGGCGCTTTGGCGTTGAGCGGTGATTTCACTTTTACCACGCCGCCGAATGCAGCGCTATTGTCGGACAATTTCAATACCGGCACTCTCGATCTCACCAAATGGCAACGCGGCAGCAATAGTGAAAACCAATCGGCCGTCGTGAACAACGCGCTCGAACTGCGCTCGCAGAGCAAGCAAAGCGGTTGGGTGATTACCAAACAGGCTTTCGTTGCGCACCAAACGACCGTGACCGTGAAAGTGACGCAGCCGAATGACGACGGCGATCTCGGCATGACGCCCACGTACAATCTCACCTCGTCAAGCGGCATTTACGGCCAGGAGAATTGGTATCGCTTTTATGTCTATCGCGAGGCCACCAGCGCGTACCATTTGTATGTGCAATGGCTGAAAGCCGGCATTGTCGGAGGCCTCGATGTCACCGGCAATCTGGCTATCACACCGCAAAGCGGAGTGTATTTGCGCTTGCGCATGGACGACGCGAACATTCATTTCGAAGCAAGCTTGGACGGCCAGCAATGGACTACGTGCTATAGCGAAGTATTTGCCCTGCCCGGCTATACTTTGAGCGACAAGTTTTACTACGAGCTTGCGGCTTCGCGCACCGCGCTCAACGGCGTGCTCCGTGTTGATGATTTTGCAATTGAAAATTACACGCCGCCGTCGGACACGCTGGCGCCGGTGATTAGCAATGTCGTGGCGACCAATATCACTGCAAATGCGGCGACGATCACGTGGAACACGAACGAGCCGGGCGACGCGCAAGTGGAGTATGGCTTCACGAACAGCTATGGCTTGCTCTCCGTGCGTGATTCAAGCCGCACGACTGCGCACACGATCACACTCACAAATTTGATGAGCGATACGACCTATCATTTTCGCGTGCGCTCGCAGGATGCAGCCGGCAATCTCGCGACGAGCAGCGATTTTACTTTCACCACGCTCGCGGCCGGAACGAGCACGCCTTTGTTCTCCGACGATTTCAACAGCGGCACACTGAATCCCAGCAAGTGGCAGTTGGGCGCCAATAGCGGAAACCAATCCGCAGTGAGCAACAACGCGTTGCGACTGCAATCCACCGGCTCGCAAAGCGGCTGGGTGATGACGAAGCAAGCCTACGCTGCCGGCAACACCACGGTCACGGTGAAAGTCACGCAACCGAACAATGATGGTGCGCTCGGCATGAGTCCGACTTACAGTTTAAGCTCCAGCACCGGGTTTTATAGTCAAAGCAACTGGTATCGCTTCTACGTGTATCGCAATCAATCCAGCGGGCCGTACTTGCTGTATGTGGAATCGAAAAAGAACGGCGTGCTTGCGGGGTTTGAGGTGACCGGGAATCTTGCGATCAACGGCGCGGTTTATCTGCGTCTCCGCTTTGACAACACCAAAATTTATTTCGAAGCTTCTTTGAACGGAGCGAGTTGGACGACTGCGCATAGCGAGACTTTCACTCTGCCCGGCTACTCTTTGAACAGCGCGTTCTACTATGAACTGGCTGCGCACAAGACTTCGACCAACGGCACGCTGATTGTCGATGATTTCGCCATCACAACGAACGCCGCCACCCTGGCAAAGTCTGTTTCCGAGAACGACCTCGCAGCAGCGCTGCCGGAGAGTTTCGCGCTCTCGCAGAATTATCCCAATCCCTTCAACATTGAAACGCGCGTGAATTTGGATTTGCCGGAACACGGTCGCGTGCAAGCGGTGATTTACAACCTGCAAGGCCAGGAAGTGCGGCGCTTGCATGATGAGGCGTTCCCGGCCGGCGCGCACGTGCTGCAATGGAACGGCGCGAATGCACGCAACGAAACCGTGAGTAGCGGCGTTTATATATTGCGCGTGACTTTTGCGGGAGAGTCGGGAAAACGGGAAGTGGTGACGAGAAGAATGGTCGTAATGAAATAAGGGCCAATCGAAGTGGCACGCAGTTCAGAAGTGTGTGGCGCTTTCGCCAAAATGCTTAGGCCCTATGGAGTGAAGGGAAGCGGTCACATTTTCTTTTAAAGCCGGAACAAAACTCTGAAATTTCTTGCCAATTGATACACTGACATGGCTTCGTCAGGCTCACCGCGGCGTGCAAAGCTCGCTGAGAATTCAGAATTGATCTCTCTGCGAACTCGGCGACTCTGCGGTGAGTCTTTCGAGCGTTGGACAGGTGGCGGAACAAGGACTCTTTCACCTCTTGGCATTATAGATTCCTGTCTTCACGGTGCTGCATCCGTTGTGCTGCGTTCGAATGGTATGCTCGCCTAAACAGAGAAATGAGAGAGAAAAAAGCCTTTGCTTTTGATGCGAAGATTCGCTTTTATACGCCCGCTGCAGGTTGTGCAAACGCTGCTCGTCGTTGAGGCCGAGGCTTCTATGCTTCGCTTCCGCGGCAATTTTGAGCTTGCAAACATCGAACAACACCCTTCCGAAACGACTCCTCCAGTGGATGGAATTGCGGCGTTCGGCTCGATCTGCTTCCGCTATCAGATTTAGAATTCAATCTCACCTGCTTTGATTGTGCGCGAGAATCAAGGCCTCGAAAAGGAGAAAGGAGTCTCCATG
>JABWAN010000757.1 GCA_013361015.1 Candidatus Zhuqueibacterota bacterium
TAAGATCGTGGTGCTGCAAAATGGCCGCGTGGTGGAAATCGGGCGCCACGAAGAGCTTTTACTGCACGGCGGGCATTACGCCTTCCTCGCGCGGAGACAGTTTCGCGATACCATGGTATCGCTGCATGTAGCCGCAGCAGCTTAGCCGTTCAGCAAAACCGCACGACACCAAATCCCCCTTGACTTTTGAGCTATACTTCTGCACATACGTGCAACAAGATTGTTTTCAATTCCCTGCCGCTGAAAATCCAATTCTGATTTAACGAATTGGAGTAACCCATACCTTCACGAATTGGTACCGAATTTTAAATGGAAAGGACCTGCCATGAGTTTATTCAGCAAAATACTTGAGAAACTCGGTTTCAAGCAACCCGAGGCCACACCCACGACGCAGACCGCGGCTGCAGCACCCGCGGGTGCGGCACCCGCGGCTCCGAAGGCGATTACAGTGGTCGATGTCATGAGCAAGCTTGAAGGCCTCGCGGCCGCAAATCCCCAAAAGCTCAATTGGAAGGTTTCGATTGTGGATCTGCTGAAGCTCTTGGGCATCGACAGCAGCTTTGCGGCGCGCAAGGAACTTGCGGTCGAGCTTGGATGCCCCGCCGACAAGATGGGCGATTCCGCGCAGATGAATATGTGGCTGCACAAAACCGTGCTGCAAAAACTCGCCGACAACGGCGGCAATATTCCGAAGGAACTGCTGAGCTAGTCGGGCGCGGTTGGTATAAACGCCGGACCTCAAAAAAGAAAAGGCAAAACTCTTTGCCGGCAAAACGATTGCGCGAGCAGCCGCGAGGCGTGCTCGGCAGAAGTCTTCATCGTTTTGTCCCAAAGGGTTTTGCCTTTAATGTTTGCGGCCTATTCGAACCGCAGCGCGGCAATTGGATCCATCTTCGCAGCTTTGCGCGCGGGATAGATGCCGAACACGATGCCGACCAGCGCGGAGATGCCAAAGGAGATCACCACGCTAAAAGGCGAGATCACGGTGTCCCAACCTGCGAAGAGGTTGATGCCTTTCGCCATGATAAATCCGAGGAGGATGCCGATTACGCCGCCGGTGACGCTCACGAGCACGGTCTCGTTCAAAAACTGGCCGAGAATGTCGCGCTCGGTGGCGCCCAACGCGCGCCGCGTGCCGATCTCTTTCGTGCGCTCGGTGACGCTCGCGAGCATGATGTTCATAATGCCGATGCCGCCCACGAGCAGCGAGATCGCTGCAATCGAGCCCATGACGATGTTGAACACGCGCTGCGTCTTTTGGCTCTGCGCGAGCAGCTCTGCCGGAATGATGATTTCATAATCCTGCACGCCGTCGTGTGTGCGCTCCAGCAATCGCTTCACGATTTCCGAAGTGGTCAGCACTTGGGCTTCGGAAGCCACTTGAATCGCGAGCTCTTCAATGGCTTCCGGGCGATCGTCATCCGCAAAACGTTTGAGCGCAGTCGTAATCGGAATGTAAATATCCTTATTGATGTTGCGCAGTTTGATCACCGAAGCTTTACCCTCTTTGATAGTCTTTGACTCCATCACACCCACGACCATGAACCACGTGTCGCCCATTTTGATGCGCCGGCCGATCGGGTTGCGGTAGCCGAACAATTCCTGCCGGATTTCGGAACCGATGACGCACACGCGTTTGGCCTCGGCCACGTCCAGCGGCGTGATAAAGCGGCCTTCGCGCGTATGAAAGTTGGTAACCTGCTCGTAGCTCTCGTCCGTGCCCACCACGCGCCCGGTCGATTCCTTATTCCCCAACATGACTTCGATTTCCACGAAGCGCAACGGTGTAACACCTTTGACGTTCGGCAAATTGGCGCGAATCAACTGGCCGTCGTGATAGGTCAAGCCGTTGGAGAGTTTCTTCTCCGCCTCTTCGGCTTTTTCGCCGGTGAGCTTGACGTAGTTCACGCGAATGTTGTTCGTGCCCAGCAGTTTGATTTGTTCGACGGCTGCGCGCTTGGCGCCTTCGCCGATCGACAACATCGAAATCACCGCCGCTACACCGAAGATCACGCCCAGCGTCGTCAAAAACGAGCGCAGTTTGTGCACCCAAATGCTCTTAATGCCAATGCGTAAACTTTCAGAGTATTGCATAGGGTTGGAAGTTCTGATTGTTAATGAAGATCAGGTTCTACAAACGCCCCTTTAAATGTCATTCTGCGAGAATCTTTCCTAGTGCTCGAGACTAGGTCTGTCTAAAGCGGTGTGCTCAGCTCAAGGGAAGGTTCTTCCAGAATGACAGTTCATGGAGGCTACTCACTCAAATCACAAATGCTGCAAATTGAAAATTTAAAATTTTCAATTTGCAATTTAAAATGCTTTTCAATTTTGCGGCAAGCCTTGAAACAGGTCCCGCAGTTGTTGAATCTCTCCGCCATGCAGCTCGCGCAGCACGCGGCCGTCTTGCATGTGAATGAGGCGGTTCGCCCATTTGGCCTTGTCGATTTCGTGCGTGACGAGGATAATGGTGGTGCCGCGCTCATTGAGGTCGCGCAAAATTTCCATAATCTCGCGACCGGTCTTCGTATCAAGGTTGCCGGTCGGCTCGTCCGCAAAAATCACCTGCGGATTGGTGACCAGCGCGCGCGCAATCGCCACGCGTTGATTTTCGCCGCCGGAGAGTTCGTTCGGGCGGTGATTGCCGCGATGGCCGAGACCGACGGCCTCCAGCATCGCCCGGCTCATCTCGCGCCGCTGCACGCGATCGATGCCCATGTAAATGAGCGGCACTTCGATATTCTCCAACACCGAAAGCTGCATGATCAAATTGAAGGCTTGAAACACGAACCCGACTTTGCGATTGCGCAAACGCGAGAGGGCGACATCGTCAAGCCGTTCCACGAAGGTGCCGTCGAGCGCATAACTGCCGGCGCTCGGGCGATCCAAACAGCCGAGCAAGTGCATGAGCGTGGATTTGCCGGAGCCGGAAGGGCCCATGATCGCCACGAACTCGCCATGCTCCACCTCGAATGACACGCCGCGCAGTGCATGCACTTCCGTCTCTCCCATGCGATAGGTGCGCGCTAAATCTCGTACTCGGACGAGCATGTATCTCTCCTCTTGGTCAAATGGATTCCGGACGCGCGAGTAAAATCTCCTCGCCCTCTTGCAGGCCTTCTTTGATCACGGCCACGCGATCGTTGCTCTCTTCAATCACGATCTTCTGCGTTTTGATCTCACCCTTGCGCTTCACGTACACGATGGTCTCATCTTGTTCGGTGAGAAAGATTGCTTCGAGCGGAATGAAAATAGCGTCTTGATAGTGATTGATGATCACGTCCGTGGTGCTGGTCAATCCCGGTTTCAAGCGTTTGTCCGCGGCGTTTACTTTCACGGTCACGTCGAAGACTTTGGCGCCCGTGGGCTTGCCCGTTATGCGGCTGATTTTGCGTTTGGCAAGGTCCGCGATGTAACTCACTTCGCCGCTGAACAATGTGTCGGCATAAGCATCCAAACGGATCTCCGCGGGCTGGCCGATATGCACTTTGGAAAGATCGACCTCGCTCAACTCGACGTCGACGAGCATGGTGGAAACATCGGGCAAGTACATCAAGTCCATGCCTTCAAAAGGCGTCATGCCGACGGTGATTTTCTTTTGATTTTCAGCGTCGCCGGTCATGGCATAAACCACCAAGCCGGCGCGCGGCGCGAGCACCACGCCT
>JABWAN010000758.1 GCA_013361015.1 Candidatus Zhuqueibacterota bacterium
ATGGACAGCTTGCAGCATTAGCGGGAGCGCCGCGCGGCGCGCGACAAGTCGCCTGGGTGCTGCATTCTGCTTCTGAAAAAGCCCAATTGCCGTGGCATCGCGTTATCAACAGCCAGGGCACAATCTCATTGCCGCGCATGGATGGGTATGAAGTGCAGCGCGCCTTATTGGAAAAGGAAGGCGTGCGCTTCGGCTTGCGCGATCAGATTGATTTGGAGCGCTATCAATGGCAGCCGCGCGCAAAACGCACGCAGAGGCGCAAGTCCTAGCTTGCACATGTGAGCTGCTGCAGTTATATCCGTTTGGTATTTTTGAGAGCAATAAAAATTTGGAGGCTCCCATGCAACAAGCCGCGAGGAAGTATTTGACGCCAGAAGAATATTTGGCGCTGGAAGACGCCGCGGAATACAAGAGCGAGTACTACAAGGGCGAGACCTTTGCGATGGCCAGAGGGTCCGACGAGCACAATACCATTGCCTTAAATTTAGTCGAAGGTTTGCGCTCTTCGCTTAGAAGCAAAAACTGCAAACTATTCATGAGCGATATGAAAGTATGGATCGAAAAAGTCGAAACGTTTGCATATCCGGATTTGGCTGTTGTTTGCGGCGCGCCAAATTATTATCAAGGGCGCAGGGATATTATAACGAATCCCTTGGTTTTGATCGAAGTGCTCTCCGAGTCCACCAAGAATTACGATCGCGGGGAAAAATTTCAGCTTTATCGTTCGCTGCCGAGCCTGCGTGAGTATATTTTGATCGATCAAACCGCCCTGCACGTCGAGCAGTATTATCGCGAGGCGAAATTCCGCTGGATTCTTACGGAGCATTTCGGGAACGACGAAATCTTGAAACTCGGCAGTGTGGAAGCAGAGCTCACACTCCGTGCAATTTATGACAGCGTGGAATTCAATCCGTCCGACAAGAAATGACTTCGCGCTCGGTCACAACTATATTCACGTGACGATCGTGTGGCTCAGCCGGAATCGCATCGACGATCTGCACCTCAAAAGCCAACGCCACCTTCGGCGCCTCGATCTCTGCGAGTAAACGATCGTAATACCCTCCGCCGTATCCCAAACGGTTTCCCTCTCGATCAAAAGCCAAACCGGGCACCAGCACCAAATCGAGTTCTTCCAAATTGGAAAGCACACACGCACCGCGCGCGCTGCTTGGCTCTAAAATGCCAAAAGCGCCGGGCGCGAGCGCTTCGAAATAAGGAATGAGATAATGCTCCAGCGTGCGGGTTTGGGAATTGATTTTGGGTGCGACCACTCTTTTTCCCTCGCGCAGCATGGCGCGAAAGAGTGTGTGATTCTCCACCTCCTCCTGCCACGCCACGTAGGAATGAATCGCTCGTGCACGCCGATAGCAATCCAACCCGGTTAGCCTTTGCAGAATCACAGCGCTCGCGTAGGCGCGAAATTCCGGCGTTAAGCTGCGGCGCAAATTGCGCATGCGGGCGCGCAGCTCGGTTTTACCGAACGAATGATTTTCCAGGGCGGCTCCGAATGGAATTTGACAATCACGGTTTGAACTCGCCCCCGGCCCTTCTCTATAAAGTAAAACGATTACCGGCAAAGCCATTTTTAAAAATCGCCTCGTCAGTGAGCGTTTTGCTTTGATCAAAACGAATCATCTCACTTCCGGATAAACTCCACGCGCTGGTTCATCTTGTTGCCGTCAACCGTGCCGGCTTCGACGATCGGTCGCGTCTCACCCCATCCTTTGATTGCGAGGCGATCGGAAGGAATACGATATTCTTCCACCAACAAATCTTTGAGCGCCTCGGCACGCGACTGCGAAAGCTTGACGTTGTCGCTTTCGTCGGACAATTCGTTGTCGTGGCATTCGATGGAGAAGCTCAATGAAGCGTCGGCTTGCAGCAACTCGGCAAACTGCTTCAGGGTCGGCGTGGATTCGGGACGAATCGCGTTCTTGCCCGCGCTGAAATAGATGCCATAAGACACGATCTTGCCCGAGGCGCTGAGTTGATTTTGCAGCGTGGTTGGGCCTTGCGCCACGAAGAAATCAGTGAGCATACATTGATCGTCGCTGCTTTCATCGCCCGGCCCGGGCATGAACACTTCGATTTGGGTGGCCGCGAAACTGCCCGTCTTGGGAATATTCAGCACGAGCCATTTGTCGACGTAACATTTAAACCCGCCGCCATCAACTTGCACAGCGAGGTGATGCACACCGGATTTCATGTCCACGGCCTTTTCAGAAGTAAGCCCGGTGGACATGCTAAAAAAAATTGAGAACGGCTCGAGAGTGATCGAAGCCCACTCCTCCGGATCTTTCCCGAGGAAATCAACGCGATAGCGCCCGCTGTAGCCTTCCGTCAATACGTTGAAATCCATTTCCAACGTGAACTGCGGAGACAAGCGCAATTGTTTCGGCGAGATCGTGGATTCTTCGAGCGCATGCAGCCAGAATCTTTCCTGCCGTTTGCGCACCTCCACTTTGCCGCCCTCGGAAACTCTCCAAACTTGCGGCGCTTCCCCTTCCTTGTCGCCGCTGAAGTCGTCATAAAAAAGCACTTGCTGTCCGGGCATATATTCGTAGCGCGTCCAATCGACCGTGGAAGTATCGGCAGTTTGCGCCCTAAGCACGGCGGGAAAAAGCAGCGGTGTGATTGCAAAGAGTAATACAGAAGACTTCTTCATGCAAACAAACTCCATATGGTGGATTCGTGGAAAAGCCTTTGATCGGCGCGCACTAAATTAGCAGAATTTCCCGAAAGTACAAGCGCGAGATTGTGTTTGGGATCTGCGGGAAGCTTGACATTCCAGACCAATCTGCTTATTTTGCCTCGCCCAGTCAAACTGCAAAATCACCTCCGCATCTGCAACTTGAGCTTTGTTTCCGGCCTTCAAGCATGGGAGAAGGAATTATGCTACGCCGTCTTTTTGGTGATGACGCTGCGGAGAACGATGCGCACTTGTCGGAGTATTTTATTGAAACGCCGGCGTATCGTATGGCCCTGTCCGGCGAAAAGCGTTTCATCATTGGGCGCAAAGGTGCGGGCAAGAGCGCCATTTGCCAGCAATTGCAAAAGCAATTGCCGCAAACCGGCGCATTGAGCTTGGCGCTCGCACCGCAACGTCTGCAATTCACCGCGCTCAAACTCGGCTTGCGGGATTTGGCAAAATGGGGCAATGAGTCGGACACACTTCTGCAACGCGTTTGGTACTACGGTTTGCTGTGCGAGACCGCCCTGCTCTTGGTGAAGCGTTGCAAAAAGGAATATGACTCGGATTTCGTCAAGATTGCCGCGTTCGTTGACAAGTATTACAACTATAGCGAACCCAGCGCGTTCGCGCGATTGCTCAAAACCACCTCGCATTTTCTCGAGCAACTCGAGTTGTGCGTCGGCCCGGTGAATATGAGACACTCCCATCGCGCTTTCGATCCGATTGCGCTGGAGGTCGCGCTTGACACACTGCGCGTCCCGCTGGCTACGTTCATCGCGCGACATTTGCCGCAAGGTGTTTTCATTCTCATTGACAACCTTGACGAAGGCTGGGACAATTCCCCGGAAGCCAATGCTTTTCTGCGCGGTCTGCTGCTCGCGGTTTATGAAATCTGCCAACCCAACATTCCCGTGCGCGTGCTCGTCTTCTTCCGGCTGGATATGTATGACAGCGTGACGCGCC
>JABWAN010000759.1 GCA_013361015.1 Candidatus Zhuqueibacterota bacterium
AGGCGCCAAAGAAAAATGAACAGCGGCAATACCAACCTCTTATCAATATTCCTTCCGAAGTTCGAGAAAATCTTCCTCTCATCTATATCGGAAGCAATCGCTCTCTTAAGGATCACCTACCTGGAGCGCGTTACTCTCTCCTACGACAGCTTTTTGAAGACATTGATCGCGATTTCCATAGCCCTAAGCAAATGATCACCGTAAAACAGGCTGATGGGAGTGAAGTTGATGTGCCACGATACGAGCATTTTCAAAAGCTGATGAACGCCGCGATGGAACTTCTCCGAACCGAGGCCTTTGAGAAGCTAGAGACTTCGATCAAACGTAATGCTCTTCGCCAGCTCGGTTTTGATCCAGATACTGACACGGACAAATTGGACTTCTTCTTCTCACCTTTCGATACAATGGCTTTTTATAAATCATTGGATCTTCGCGTTCGTGAGGGGCAGTTTACGATTAGCGCAACAGAACTTGGCGAAGGCATCCAGAATGCATTAGTTCTCTCTATCCTTCAGGCTTTTGAAGAAAGGCGGAAACAGGGCGCAATATTTCTCATTGAAGAGCCGGAAATGTTTTTACATCCTCAGATGCAGCGGTCATTGTATAAGACACTTCGAGAGATCGGTAAGACAAATCAAGTAATTTACACAACCCACTCGGCTCACTTTGTAACCATACCCGAATATCATGAAGTATTACTGGTTCGAAAAGGCGATAATGGCACGAATGTTTGTCGTTCGACCCTTCCAACCGACCAGAAACGACGTGAGAAGCTAATCAAGGAACTTGACCCTGAACGGAACGAATTATTCTTTGCTGCTCGTCTGCTTTTAGTAGAAGGTGATACGGAAAAGTTGGCGCTTCCTGAATATGCGAAGCGGCTCAAGTTAGATTTGGATCGCGAAGGGGCTACGATAGTGGAAGTGGGAGGTAAGCGCAATCTGTCCGAATTCGCAAAGATTGCTACTACTTTTAATATCCCTACGGGTATTCTGTATGATGAAGATTCTTCAGACTTCAAGGATAAACGAGAAGAAGAAAAGGAATTTAACAAGCAGCTCGATGCTTTCGCTAAAGCTGACGGTTCTTTCCGAGTCTGGAAGCTTACAAAGAACTACGAAGAGCATTTGAAAAAAGCCCTCGGGGATCAGAATTATCAAATGCTTTGTCAGAAGTACCCGCAGGTGAGCAAGCCAACTCGAGCTCGACTGATTGCCACAGAAGATGGATATCCCATCCCCGATCCTCTTGAAGAAGTACTGTTTTGGTTGGCAAAAAAGGAAGCACATAAGATATGATTACTGCGAGTGACTACTCCGAATTTGCCATCGTTGAGCAACCCGCCATTGCGCTGCTCACTGAGCTGGGCTGGCAGAGCGCAAATTGCTTCCACGAAACCTACGGCCAACACGGCACGCTCGGCCGTGAGACGCCGAGTGAAGTGGTGTTGGTCAAGCGGCTGCGGAGCGCATTGGAGCGGCTCAATCCCGATTTGCCGAGTGAAGCCATAGCGCAGGCTATCGAAAAACTCACCAGCGACCGCAGCGTGATGAGCGCGGCAAACGCCAATCGCGAGATTTACCAGTTGCTCAAAAACGGCGTGCCGACCCTCACCCCAACCTTTACCCAAGGGGAGACGGAGACGGCGGCGAAGGTGCGCGTGATTGATTGGAATGAGCCGGGCAACAATGATTTATTCCTGGCCTCGCAGTTTTGGGTCACGGGTGAAATGTACAAACGCCGCGCGGATTTGGTGGGATTCGTCAACGGCCTGCCGCTGATTCTCATCGAGCTGAAGGCCACGCACAAACGTTTGGAGCACGCCTATCACGGCAATCTGCGCGATTACAAGAATACCATTCCGCAGCTTTTTTGGTACAACGCTTTCATCATTCTCTCCAATGGCAGCCAGAGCCGCCTCGGCAGCATGACGGCGGAGTGGGAGCATTTCGCGGAGTGGAAACGCATCAACAGCGAAGGCGAACAAGGCATCGTCAGCTTGGAGACCATGCTGCGCGGCACGTGCCAACCGGCACGCCTGCTGGATTTGGTTGAGAACTTCACCTTGTTCAGTGAGGCGAAAAGCGGTTTGGTGAAGCTGGTGGCGAAGAATCATCAATACCTCGGCGTCAACCAGGCGCTGGCAGCGGCGCGCAATATTCGGGAAAATCAGGGACGGCTGGGCGTGTTCTGGCACACGCAGGGCAGCGGCAAGAGTTACTCGATGGTCTTTTTCTCGCAGAAGATTTTGCGCACGGTGCCGGGCAATTGGACTTTTCTCATCATTACCGACCGCGACGATCTCGACGGCCAAATCTACAAAAATTTCGCCGGCGCCGGCGCGGTGAGCGAGCCGGAGAATCGGGTGCGGGCGCGCAGCGGTGAACATTTGCAGCAGCTTTTGCAGGAAGATCATCGGTATGTGTTCACGCTCATTCAAAAATTCCGCACGGAAAAGGGCGCAAAATATCCGATGCTGTCGGGGCGCGACGATATCATCGTGATCACCGACGAGGCGCATCGCAGCCAGTACGACACTTTCGCGCTGAACATGCGCAACGCGCTGCCGAACGCGGCGTTCATCGGATTTACCGGCACGCCGCTGATGGCGGGTGAGGAGAAGACGCGGGAAGTTTTTGGCGATTACGTCAGCATTTACAATTTCAAGCAGTCCATCGATGACGGCGCGACGGTGCCGTTGTTTTACGAGAATCGCATTCCGGAATTGCAGCTCACCAATGAAAATCTCAACGAAGAGATGGAGCAACTGCTCGAAGCCGCGGAATTGGACGAGGCGCAGGAGCAGAAGCTGGAGCGGGAGTTTTCGCGGGAATATCATCTGATCACCCGCGACGATCGCCTGGAGAAGATCGCCGAGGATCTTGTAACACATTTCGTGGGGCGCGGGCAACGGGGCAAGGCGATGGTGGTGAGCATTGACAAAGCCACGGCTGTGAAAATGTATGACAAAGTGCAAACGCACTGGCGGCGCTACCTCGATCGCCTGCGCACGGAACTGAAGCTGGCGATGGGCGAGCGCGAACGCGAGCTGCAAGAGTTGATCACCTACATGGAAACGACCGACATGGCAGTAATCGTGTCGCAGGCGCAGAACGAAATCGAGAAGATGAAGAAAAAAGGGGTGGACATCGCGCCACACCGCAAGCGGATGGTGACCGAAGATTTGGAGACGAAGTTCAAATACGCCAACGATCCGCTGCGGCTGGTCTTCGTCTGTGCTATGTGGATGACGGGCTTCGACGTGCCGAGCTGCTCGACGATTTATCTCGACAAGCCCATGCGCAACCACACGCTGATGCAAACCATTGCGCGCGCCAATCGCGTGTTCGGCGAAAAGCTGAATGGGCTGATCGTAGACTACGTCGGCGTGTTTCGGGATTTGCAGAAGGCGCTGGCAATTTACGGCACGGCGGTGGGCGGCGGCATCCGCGAAGGCGATACACCGGTCAAGGATAAGAGCGTACTGGTGGGGCAACTGCGAGAGGCAATTGCTGCAACGTCGAATTTCTGCGTCGAACACAGGGTCGATTTATCCAGATTGCAGGCCGCATCAGGTTTTGAGCGGGTAAAGTTGCTGGACGATGCCGTCGAAGCGATCATCGTTAATGACGAGTCGAAAAAGAAGTATCTGTCA